>JBFMHB010000007.1 GCA_040752915.1 Acidobacteriota bacterium | reverse complement strand
ATTGAATTCTACCGAAACCCCGCCGAGATGCCACAGTACGACTGTTGTTCAGACAGCATTGGAAAGCATAGCCTACTTAAAAACCGTCGACCGTAGGCCAGGCGACGCTGAAGGCGTTCCTGATGGCGCAGGGGGCGGCGGCCGAGGCGGCGGAGGGGTACGCGCGGAACGTGTGCTTCACGGCGACGATCGAGCCGGACGCGTACAACCGTCCCACGAACCGTTTGAACACCGTCACGCGCGGGGGCACCATCGGGAACGTCCCCACGGGGGTGACGGCGGCGACGGCGACGATCGTGGAGGACGCCAACGGCAACGTGACCGACGACGGGACGCACGTGTACGCCTACGACCCCTTCAACCGCCTGATCGCCGTCCGCAAGAAATCCACGAACCTCCTCTTGTCCCAATACCTTTACGATTCCTCCGGGGAGCGCGCCGCCACCATCACCTACAACGCGAGCGGCGTGGCGACGAGCTTCACGCAGTATCTCCGCGAAGGCGCGCAGGTGGTCTACGAGAAGACCTGGACCCTGCCGGGTTGGCAAGGACGGGGCGCTTCATCTTGAAGAAAGCCGGGAAACCCGCCCGGCTTGCACTGCGTTGCGGTCGGTTGTATCGTCCGGGCCAGGGAGTGGGGAAAGCGGGGGGCATGGCGGGTGCGGCGGGTCGAGCGGGCGGAGTGCCGCAAAGCAAGATGTGACCCCAAGAGGATGAGGAGCGAGAGCTGACCCAGGAGGAGGTTTACCATGTTGAAGCTGACGTACCACGGGCATTCCTGCTTCGAGCTGGCGTGCGAGAACGGGCGGGTGATCGTGGACCCGTTTCTGACGGGGAACGGCCACGCGAAGATCGCGCCCTCTGAGGTGAAGGCGGATGCGGTCCTGGTGAGCCACGGCCATGGGGACCACGTGGGGGACACGGTGGAGATCGCTCGGCGGAACGCGTGCGTGGTGGTCTCGAATTTCGAGATCGCCAATTGGATGGGGGCCCAGGGGGTGGGGGCGCACCCGATGCACATCGGCGGGGCGTTCACCTTTCCGTGGGGCCGGGTGAAACTCGTGCCGGCCCTGCACGGCTCGGCGCTCCCGGACGGTTCGTACGGCGGGAACCCGGCGGGCTTCTTGATCTTCATGGGAGGCAAGACGGTCTACTACGCGGGGGACACGGCCCTCCATTCGGACATGGGCCTTTACGGGCGCCTCTACCCGGCGGATCTGGCCCTCCTCCCCATCGGCGACAACTTCACCATGGGCATCGACGACGCCGTGGAGGCCGCGGTCCTGTGCGGGGCCAAAGAGGTCATGCCCATCCACTACGACACCTTCCCCGTGATTCCCGCCGACCCGTCAACCTTCGCGGCCAAGGCCGCCGCCCGCGGCGTGAAGGTGCGGGTCGTGGGCTTCGGCGAGACGGTGGACGTCTGAGGGGGCCGCGGAGGGAATGAGCCAGGGCCGCGACGAAGGGGGGGGCGAGGCCTCCCCCTTCCGCTACTTCCTGACGGGTTCCCGGGGGCGCCCCCCCCGGTGGATCTCCGCCGTGCAGTGGACGGTGACGGGGATCTGGGCCGGATTCACCCTCTGGCTCGTCCCGGGCCCTGGGCTGGGCCTTCTTGAGGGGGCCTTCTCCACGATCCACGGGGCGTATTCCACCGAGGCCGCGGTCCGTTACGGCGCGCTCCCGGCCTGGAGCCTGACGACTCTGGCCCTCGGGGCCCTCGTGGCGGTTCTCCAGGCGCTCTGGCGCCGGTGCGAGGTGGCGATCCTCCCCGAGGGCGAATCCGGACTGAGCTGGCCGAAGGGTCGGGGACCCTCCTCGGTGGTGTGGGCGGTGCGCACGGAGGGGGGATGGTGGATCGGGGACGGCGAGCGGAGCCGGTTCGTGCCCCGCGGGTACGTGAACGCCGAGGGGAGGGAGTGGAAGCCGCCGCCGGCTCCCACCCGGGGCTTCTGGGCCCTCCGGCTGGCGAGCCCCTCTCTGGCGGTCCTTTTCGTTCTGGTGGCGGGGGCCTACGGACTGAGCCGGCCCTACGCGCGGTACTGGCACCTTCGCGTGGAGGCCTACCGGACCTTCGCCTCGGGGAACCCCGAGGCCGAAATGGCATTTACCACCCGCCACCCCGAGTTCCGGCCCTGGATGCGGTACCTCTCCACCTTGCGGGCTTGCCGGGAGGCGGCGTGCCTGCGCCGCCAGATCCGTGACCGCCTGGAACTGCTCTGCACCGGGCCCTTCTACGGGGCCGACGGCGCCGTGGTGACGCGCCTCCTCATTCTCAACGGCCGAAGCGATCTGGCCCTCCGGCTGAGCGGAGAGAACCCCGTCCAGGGCTTCCAGATCGCGGTCCGCCTGGGCCGGGTGGCCGAAGCCCGGCGCATCGTCGAGGCCCACCCGGGCCGAAACTTCGCCCGGAACGCCGGGCTGTGGGCCTTGTGGCTCCTCGAGACGGGCCGATACGAGGAAGCCCACGCTCTGGCGGCGGCCGAGAGGGACATCAGCTCGCGCCGCCCCGTCGCCCTGCTCGCCGTGACCTCCCACCTCACAGGGCGGTGCGTCCAGCGGGACGGCCTCACCCTCCTCCTGCTCTCCCCGCACTCGCTGAAGGAGGCCCGGCTCGACGGGGAGGCGCCCGCGACGGGTCTCGGGGCTCTCCAGCGGGCGGCGCGGGAGATCAGCCACGGGGCATCCGTCGCCCTGGGTTTCGCACTCCTGGGGGACGGGGGCGAGGCGCGCGCCGCGTGGCGCAGGGCCGAGGACTTGGCGGAGGCCGCCGGCCTGCCCGGCTACCTGGACGTGGACCGCGTTCTCCTCGGCCTCGTGGACCCCGAGGTGGCGGCACCCGTCCAGGTCAGGAGGGAAAGGAGGATGTCCGAGTAGGCTGAGGGGAAGCGCGTCCCTCCGGACCCGGCCTCGCGACCCGATCCTCTCCGGCTCATGGCCCCGTCTTTGCGGTATACTTCCCGTCCTTGGAGGTGACTTCATGCGCCGAATCATCCTGGCCGCCGCGCTTCTCTTCTCCCTGCCCGCCCTGGCGGGTCCCCAGGTCAAGGGGAAGTTCGACCTCTTTCTCAACGGCGTTAACAAGGGCTTCGAGAAGTTCAAAATCGAGACCAAGAAGGGCGAGCTTCTGCTTTCCTCCGAAGTCCGTTTCAAGATCCCCATGGAAAAGGCCAAGAGGAAATACATCGAGCTTTACTTGTACCCGGCCCTGGCGACGGACCCCGCCACGGGGAAGTTCCTGCAGTATTCCTACCGAGTCACCTTCAACGATTACAGCAAAACCGACATGGTGGAGGCCCAGGACTCGGCCACCGAGTTTCTCGACCAGGACTGGCGCACCTATGACCTCTTCAACCGCCAGGCCCAGCTCCAGGAAGACGAGATGGCCAACCGGATCGACCTCGGCGTCAACTCGGGGAAGATCTTCCCGATCGGAAAGACCCTCCACTTCGAGCAGACGCGATTCTCCGACGGCCGGGTGAAGGACGAGGCCCTGCCCGACGAGATCACCATCATCGACGCCTATACCTTCTGTCCGTACATCCACCTGGCGAAGACGGCTCTGGCCATGAGCGGGCCTTCCCATCCCCTCACTCTCGTCCTCCCGCAGGCCATGAGCCTGAGGTCGGGCACCCTCGAGGCCATGGGGGTGGACCAGGCGCCCTTCCGGGGCCGCACCCTGCTCCTGAAGCACTTCGACGTCCTGATCGAGGACGGGGTTCTCGCCTCCTTCTGGCTGGACCAGAAGGGGGAGGTGGTGCTCGTGGTCAACCCCCACGAGGGGCTGGTGGCCTCCCGGGACGAGTACGAGCCCGTTCCCTTCGAGAGGGAAGCGCCGCGCATGGTCCGCCAGGTCGTGGAGGCCGGCGGCGCCTTCCGGGAGGAGCGGGTGCGGATTCCCTCGGGTTCCATCACCATCGGCGCCACCCTGACGCTGCCCCAGGGAGAGGGCCCCTTTCCCGCCGTCCTCATGGTCCAGGACCTCGCCCCCCTCGACCGAGACGGGAACGACCCCTCCAACCCGTATGTCCTGTCGGGGACGTGGAAGCAGCTGGCGGCGGCCCTGGCCGGGAACGGCGTCGCCTCCCTCCGGTACGACGCGAGGGGGGTGGGCGAGTCGGGAGGGGATGTCCATCGGACCCTTCCGGGCGAGCGCGCCGCGGACGCTCAGGCCCTCTACGAATGGTTGAAGGCCCGCCCTGAGGCGGCACCCGGACGGGTGGGCCTCTTGAGCCAGGGATTGGGCGGTTGGATCGCGGCGGCCGTCGCTTCCCGCGTCTCCCCGGCGGCGCTGGCGGCCCTGGCCTATCCCGCCAAGCCCTTGGCGCGCCTGTGGAAAGAGCAGGTGGGGACCATGGCCGACCCGCAGAACCGCCAGACGGCCTACACCGAGCTTTCCGCCGTGGAGGGCGCCCTTCAGACGCCCACGGAGGAGTGGGCCACCTTCCGCGGGGCGAAGGTGTACCTCCCTGCCGTGAGGGAGCTCTGGGCGGTGGATCCCCTGGCCCTGGCCGGGGCGCTGCGGATCCCGTGTCTCTTCGCCTACCCCGAGAGGGGACTGGTCATCCAGGCCTTCCACGCGGACGTGCTGGCGCCCGCGCTCCACGAAGGCCAGGAAGTCCGGTCGCTCCCTGGCGTGGGGCACTACCTGACGGCCCAGGAGACCGAGGGCGGAGGCAGCGGGGTGGTGGACGGGAAGGTGTCCGGCGAGGTGGCGGAATGGCTCAAGAAGGCCATGGCGCAGGTCCCGGCGCCCTGATCGCGGCGCTCCGTCGGTCGGGGGCTGGGGTCGCGCTCGCGGCGGCCCTCCTCCCGGTCGTCTCGGCGGCGGCGGAGGGACCGCCGCGGTCTCCCTCCGTCGTCCTGGTGACCCTGGACACGACCCGGGCGGACCGCCTTGGATGCTACGGCCACGCTTCCGCCAAGACCCCCGTCCTGGACGCCCTCGCCTCCCGTGGAGTCCTCTTTGAAAGGGCCCTCAGCCACGTCCCCCTGACCCTTCCCTCCCACGCGGTCCTCCTCACGGGGAGGCTTCCCTCCTCCCTGAACCTCCGGGTGAACGGGCTCACCCTGAAGGAGGGCGTCCCGTCCCTCGCCACGCGCCTCAAGGCCAGGGGCTACTGGACGGGCGCCTTCGTTTCTTCGGTGGTCTTGGACCGGGCCCGCGGGCTGGCCGCGGGCTTCGACGTGTACGACGACCGAATGACCCTCGCCCCGCGGTCGGGCGGGCCCCCGGAAGAACGGAGGGCGGAGGAGGTCACGCGGGCCGCCCTGGAGGTCGTTCGAAAGACCAGAGGCCCCTTCTTTCTCTGGGCCCACTATTACGACCCCCACTACGAGTACCGGCCCCCCGAGCCGTACGCCAAGGCCTTTGCGAAGGACCGGTACGACGGGGAGATCGCCTACATGGACGCCCAGATCGGGGAGCTCCTCGACGGCCTCCGCGCCTCGGGCCTTCTCGAAGGCGCCCTGGTCGTGGTGGCGGGGGATCACGGAGAGGGCCTCATGGAGCACGGGGAGAGGCAGCACGGCGTCTTCCTGTACGACTACGCCCTCCGCGTTCCCCTGCTCGTGGCCTGGGAGGGCCGCATCGGAGGGGGCCGGCGGGTCCCGGACCTGTGCGGGCTGTGCGACGTGGCTCCGACCGTGCTGGACCTCCTGGGGCTGCCGTCCGGGGAGACGGACGGGAGGAGCCTGCGCCCCCTGCTCGAGGGCAAGACGCTGGCGGCGCGGCCCGTCTACGCCGAGTCCTACCACGGCTTCTTCACTTACGGGTGGGCGCCCCTGAGGGGGCTGGTGGACGGGCCCTGGAAGTACATCGAGGCGCCCCGCCCGGAACTCTACGAGTGGGAGGCGTCGGAGACCAAGAACCTCCTCGCGGCCCGGCCCGCTCAGGCGGCGGCCCTGAAAAAGGCCCTTGCCGCCTTTCCCGCCGCCGATTCGGGGGAGAAGGCCGAGATGGACCGGCTCCTCAAGGACCCCTCCAACGCGGAGACCTTGAGACAGCTGATGTCCTTGGGCTACCTCTCGGCGGGGGGCGTGCGTCCCGACGCCCAGGGTCTCCTCGACCCCAAGGACGCCATCGGGATCGAGGAGGAACTCCGCGCCGTGACGGACCTCATGGATCAAGGGGAGAAGGCCCGGGGGGTGGAGGCCCTCCTCTCGATCCTCAAGAGGAACCCCGAAAACGTGCCGGCCCTCTCCATGCTGGGGATCGCTTACCTCAACGACGGGCAGCTCGACAAGGCGCGTGTCTGCTTCGAGAGGGAGGTCCTCCTCAAGCCTCAGATGGATACGGCGCACCTCAACCTCGGCACGGTCCACAAGCGGAAAGGGAACCTGGACCTGGCCGAGAAGGAGTATCGGGCGGCGCTGACCATCTCGCCCGGCTTCGCGGAGGCCGCCGCCAATCTGGCCGAAATCCTGCTTCAGAGGGACCGCCTCCCGGAGGCCAGGAAGGTCCTGGAGGAGGCCCTGGGGCGCGGTCTGCACAGCGCCGACCTGTACTTCGAGAAGGGGCTCCTGGAGGCCCGCGAATCCAAGTGGGAGGCGGCCCGGTACGCCTTCACCAAGGCGGTTTCGATGGATCCCCTGCGCCACCAGGCCCTCGCCAACCTCGGCCGAATCGCCTACCAGCAGGGGCGGGTGGACGAAGCCGTCATTCAGTACGAGCGGGCCCTGAAGGCGGCGCCGAAAGAGGTGTCCTACCTGGCTACCCTCGGCTCCCTGTACCTCGAAGGCAAGGAGGACCCGGTCACGGCCCTGTCGTACTTCCGAAGGGCCCTGGCGGCCGATCCTTACGGTCCCGAAGCGGGGAACCTGCGTGACATCGTCCGGGGGCTGGAATCCAGCGCCGCCGCGGGGGAGTGAGTCGGACATGAAAGCCGTTCGCGTGCGGGCCTGCGGGAGGGTGGACCTGGCGGGGGGTAGCCTGGACCTCTGGCCCATCGGCCTCCTGGTGCCGGGCTCGATGACCGTCAACGCGGCCCTGGACTTGAGGGCCGAGGCGATCCTGAAGAAGGACGGGGGGGAGGGCGTGCGCCTCACCTCCGCGAGCCTCGGCGCGGACTACCGTTGGAAGCCCGGGGATGCGCCGGGTCCCCTGGCGCTCCTGGAGCGCTACTGCGCCGCCTTCGGCGTGACCGGCGGGTGGCACCTGGCCACGGGAAGCGCCATCCCCCCGGGAAGCGGCCTGGGGGGCTCCTCGGCCCTGTCCGTGGCCGTGGCTTCGGCCCTGGAGACGGCATCGGGACGGCGATTCTCCGCAGAGGCGCTCGTGTCCCTCTGCCGCGACGTGGAGGCGGCCCACCTCCGCATCCCGACGGGGGTCCAGGACTTCTGGCCCGCCATCCACGGAGGGGCCCTGGCCCTGCACTACGAACCGGGAGGCGAGCGGGTGGAGAGCCTCCGAGTCGACCTGGAGGCCTTCGGCGGTCGCCTGGTCGTGGCGTATTCGGGGCAGTCCAGGATCTCGGCCGGGACCAACTGGGCCCTCGTTCGCCGCTTCCTGGACGGGGACGGTGAAACGGCCCGCAGGCTGGAAGGCATCGCGGATGCGGCCCGGTCCATGCGGGAGGCCCTTTTGGCTGGGGATTGGGTCGAAGCCGGAAACCTGCTCGCGAAGGAATGGTTTCTTCGAAAAGGCCTCGCCGAGGGCATCGAAACGCCGGTCCTCAAGAGCCTCTGCGAGGCGGCCCTCGCGGCCGGGGCCCTGGGCGGCAAGGCGTGCGGGGCCGGGGGCGGGGGATGTCTTGCATTCCTGGTCCGGGAGGGCGCACGATGGGATGTGGAGCGGGCCCTCGAAGCGTGCGGCGCCCGTATCCTCGCCGCACCGCCGTCGGCCGAAGGGCTCGCCGTGGAGGTCGTGCCGTGAAACGCCTTGTTTGGACGGTCCTCGCGCTGGCCTTCTCCGCGCCCCTCCTCGCCCAGGAGGTGGTGATTTTCAAGGACCACCGCTCCCTGGTCATCCAGAGCCACCGGACGGACAAGGAGTGGACCTACCTGCGGGTGGGCAACGGGGAACTGGCCGTGCGCTCCTCGGAGATCCTTCAGTTCACACAGGAGAAGGGCGCCCTGCCCCTCACCTTGCCGCCCTCCGCGCCCCAGCCGGCGGTCCAGCGTGGATTCCCCGGCCCGACGCCCCCCTCCCGTCCCGGCTTCGTCCCCGAAAGGCCGCCAACCCCTCCGCCGGCCGAGCCCGAGGAGGAGGAGCCGGAGGAGGATCTGGACGAGGAGGTCACGACGGAGGACGAGCCTCCCCCCGAGAAGGAAGGGGAAAAGAAGCCCCAGCCGCCGGCGGGATTCGCCCGGCCCAATCTCAATCTGGACAAGCCCATCCCCATGAACCAGGCCTCCGACGAGGGGAGCGAGGACGATTGACCGTTCGGCCTCCGACGGCATCCTCCTGACGGTGGACGTGGAAGAGTGGTTCCATGTCCCGGACCACCCGGCGGGCGCGGATCCCCGCCTGTGGGCCGGGCTTCCTCCGCGGCTTCCCACCGCCCTGGCCGCGACGCTCGACCTCCTGGCCTCTTGGAGGGTCCGGGCCACCTTCTTCGTGCTCGGCTGGGCCGCCACCCGCCATCGGACGGCCGTCCGACGGATCGCGGAGGAGGGCCACGAGGTGGCCTGCCACGGGAACCTTCACCGCCGAGTCTTCGAGCTGTCCCCCGAGGCCTTCCGACGGGAGGCGAGGGAGGGGCGCCAGGCTTTGGAGGACGTCTGCGGGCGCAGGGTGCGGGGGTTCCGGGCGCCCATGTGGTCCATGGGCGCGGCTCCCTGGCCTTACGAGGTGCTCGCCGAGGAGGGCTTCACCTACTCCTCGAGCCGGCTGGCCGTGCCTTTCTTGGGAGGGGCCCGCGCCGGTCCTCCGGGGCCCGGCGCGGG
Source organism: Acidobacteriota bacterium (assembly GCA_040752915.1). Taxonomy (NCBI): domain Bacteria; kingdom Pseudomonadati; phylum Acidobacteriota; species Acidobacteriota bacterium. Next base: position 56,464 of record JBFMHB010000007.1, on the reverse strand, counting down.
GGTCCTCGAGGTGCCGGCCCTCCGTGCCCCCTGGCGGTGGGTCGCCCTTCCGATGGGAGGGACCGTCCTGCTTCGGCGCCTTCCCCTGCGCTTCCTGGAGGCGGCTCGGGACGCCGCGCTCCGCCGGGGCGTGCCGGCCGTCTACTGGTTTCACCCCTGGGAACTGGACTCCTCGGGCCCCCGGCTCACCCTGGATCCGGTCCGCCGCTTCGCACGATTCTCCTGGCTTCCCAATCTTCCCGAACGCTTGCACCGCCTCATCGGACCGGGAGACAGAAGGCTGGAAACCTGGATAGCACAGAATTGGGTGAAAAAACCCGCTTGATGGGGCCGTGTTTTCAGTCTGTAAATTGCTCTGCGCCAATTGGTTGGCTCCCCTCGATTGGAGTGCTAGGTGAAATACCCCAATGCGCGCGCGCCCGCGCGGACGCCGGCTTGTCCGATGCCCGCCGGACCGGCTACCGTTTCCCCGGACCGGGGGGGCTTGCACCGAATGTCCCGAACCCGGTACCGTAAAACCAGCGCGTTCCAACCGTTCGTTTGGCGAAAACCTGATCGTGTGCAGGGGACCTCACGATGGCCGAAGCAGACCCCCATCCCACCGTGGAGCGGATGACGCTCCTCCAGCGCGTCGACCACGCTCTCCTCGCCCTCTGCGTTCTCCTCCTCGTCATGTCCGGGCTCGCCCTGGCCTATCACGACCATGCTTGGGCCCAGGTTCTCATCGGGTGGATGGGGGGGTTGGGCGGCCGCCACTGGCTGCACCGCGCGGCCGCTGTAGGGCTCGTAGGGGCGGGCTTTCTACACCTGGGAGGGCTGATCTTCTCCCAGCGGTACAAGAGGGATCTGAGGGACCTCCTCTTCGTTCGGGCCGATTTCATCGAGGCCGCACGGGGCTGGCGGTTCAACTGGACGGGGAAGGGAGAGCCGCCCCGGTTCGGCCGATTCACCCCGTGGCAGAAATTCCAATACTGGGGGATTCTGGCGGGCTGCCTGATCATGGTCCTCTCGGGCCTGGTTCTCTGGTCACCCCAAGCGAGCCTCACCCTCTTTCCCAAAGGCTTCATCGACCTCATGCTGGTCCTCCATTCGCGGGAAGCCCAGCTCATCTTCATCGTCCTCATCCTCTGGCACATCTACGACGTCCACCTGGCCGCGGGGAACTTCCCCATGAACCCCGCCTGGCTCACCGGGCGCATGCGGGCCGACGTGTACCGGCGACAACACCTTGGAGAGGTGGAAGCCCGGGAGAGGGAGGAGAAGAAGCCATGAGGAAAGGCCTTCATCGCCTGGCGCGCCGGGGGTGGCGACCGGTGGCCGTCCTCCTGGCGGCCTCCGCCGCGTGGGTGGCCACGCCGGCCCAGGAAGACCTCCGGTGCCTTTCGTGCCACGGGAAACCCGGATTCCGCCAGGTGCGCCCGTCGGGGGAGGTCCTGGAGCTCTTCGTGGACCCCACGCTCCTGCGCCAGTCGGTCCATGCCCAGAACACCTGCGTGGACTGCCACGCCGACGTGGATGAGGTTCCCCACCCCGAGCGTCCGGGGAGGGTCAACTGCCGGCGCTGCCACTATGAAGGGAGCACGGCCGGGGTCCCCCAGACCCCCAAGTACACGGAGTTCGAGAAAAGCGTCCACGGGCGCGAACTGGCGGGGGGCAATCCGAAGGCCCCCCTGTGCCAGGACTGTCACGGCGATCACCTGATCGCCCCGGGAACCGATCCGCGATCCTCCGTGAACCGCGCCCACGTGACCCAGGTCTGCGGGGCCTGCCACCTCAAGGTGTACGGGGAATACCGGGCCTCCATCCACGGCAAGGCCCTGGATCGGGGCGCGAAGGACGCCCCCGTCTGCACCGACTGCCACGGCGAGCACACCATCGCGCGTCCGGAGGACCGCGGCTCCAGCGTGAGCCCGGCCAACGTGGGCAATACCTGCGCCCAGTGCCACGCCAAGGTCTTCATCATGGAGAAGTACGGCGTGAAGGTCCAGCAGGTGGCCACCTACCGGGACTCCTTCCACGGCATCGCCACCGAGTTCGGGGACCTAAAGGCGGCCAACTGCGCCTCCTGCCACCGGGCTCACCTCATCCTGCCCTCGGCGGATCCCCAGAGTTCGGTGAACGTGAAGAACATCCCCGCCACCTGCGGGAAGTGCCATCCAGGGGCCAACGCCAATTTCGCCAAGGGCCGGATCCACCTGAACCCGAAGGACCGGTCGGCGGGGATCGTCTACTGGGTGGCCCTGGGGTTTGAGGTCTTGACGGTCAGCACGCTGACCGGCCTGTTCATCCACATCGGACTCGACCTGTTCCGTCAGTACCGGTCCAGGAGGCGCCGCAGGACCGAGCCGAATCCGGAGACCAAGGGGGAGGCGAACCCATGAGCCAGGAGGCCGGGAAGGACGCGGGCCGGGCGCAGATCCGGTCCGTGGTGGAGGAGGCGGCGGCCTCCCTCTCCGGGATCCTCGAAAAGGAGGTTCCCTCGGACCTGACACCCGAGCAGGCGGAGCGCCTTCGGGCCCTCCTCCTTTCCACCCTCCACCGGGAAGCGGACCAGGGAGTCCGCCGCGTGTGTCGGGCTTTCCTTGAGGAGGAGCACCGCCGCGCGAAAGCCCTCCGCAAAAAGGAGGCCAAGGCGGAAGCGGGCGGCCACGTGGAGCGCCTCAGCCTCCACCTGAGGGCCCAGCACCTGGTCCTCTTTACCAGCTGCATCCTCCTCATCGTCACGGGCCTTCCCATCAAGTTTCACGAGGCGGCCTTCTCCAAGTGGTTCATGGACGTGATGGGAGGGCCGTCGGTGACGGGGATCCTCCACCGGATCGGCGCCGTCCTGCTGACCGCCGTGGGCGGGTACCACATCTTCTACACGATCTCCTCCGCCGCCGGCCGGAAGGACTTCGGGCTCCTCCTCCCCAAACTCCAGGACATCAAGGACTTTCTCCACCAGGTCCGGTACTTCCTCGGCCTGGAGAAGGACCGGCCCCTCTTCGGGCGCTTCTCCTACATCGAGAAGTTCGACTACTGGGCCGTTTACTGGGGCATGGTGGTCATGATCACCTCGGGGTTCATCCTCTGGTTCAAGGACGACGCCATCAACCGCTTCGGGAAGGTGGTCTACGACATCGGCCGCGAGGCCCACTCGGACGAGGCCCTCCTGGCCACCCTGGCCATCGTGATCTGGCACTTCTACAACGTCCACTTCAATCCCAAGCGCTTCCCCGGGAGCCTCACCTTCTGGAACGGCCGGATCACCTTGGAGGAATTCAAGGAGGAGCACGCGCTGGAGTACGAGGAGTGGGTGAGGGAGGGCCGGCTTCCCGCGGAGGGTCCGGGGTCGGTGGGGCGAGGCGGGGGGGAGGGCTAGACCATGGCGCTCGGAAGGAAACGGACGCTGGTTCTCGGCGGGATCTCCCTCGCGGTCCTGCTGGCCGGATGGCTTTTCGTGGACGTCGCGGCGAGGCGCTCCTCCTTTTGCGACAACTGCCACTACATGGCCCCCTACGTCGATCAGTGGAAGGCCTCCACCCACTTGCACGTGGACTGCGTCCAGTGCCATCCGACCCAGCGGCGGGACATGTTCGCCCAGCTGGTAAAGTACGCTACGGGGACCTACCGGCCCCGCCCCAAGGCCTACGTCCCCGATTCGGCCTGCTCCCAAAAGGACTGCCATCCCGACATGGCGGCGGCCAAGCCCGTCACCTTCTCGGGCATCACGTTCCCCCACGCGCCGCACCTGGCCCAGGAGCGCCGAGGGATTCGCCTGCACTGCGCCTCCTGCCACGGGTTCACGCACGAGGCGGGCCACGTGGCGGTGGACCAGCGGGTCTGCTTCCTGTGCCACTTCGAGGGCCAGCGGCCCGCCGAAACGGTGGGCGCCTGCGGCGCGTGCCACGGCGCGCCCGGGGGGATGTCGGCCCACGGCGGGTTCCTCTTCGACATGAAGACGTACGTGGATTCGGGGGTGGCCTGCTCGCGCTGCCACCTTTCGGTCCACGAGGGCGACGGGGCCGTGGGCAAGGAGAAGTGCTACGCCTGCCACATCTCCAGGGTCGAGGAGTACGGGGAAACGAAGCTCGTCCATGAGGTGCACGTGACGGGCATGCGGGCCCGCTGCCTGGAGTGCCATGAGCCCATCCGGCACGGGAACGTGAAGGTCGCCTCCGTCCTGGAGGTCTCCTGCGAATCCTGCCATGCCAACCTCCACGGAGCGGCCAAGGAGATGTACCTCGGCGTGGGCGGAAAGGGAGCCGCCGATACGCCGAGCCGGATGTTCGCCGCCCAGATCAACTGCACGGGCTGCCATACCCAGGTGCTCACTCGCGGGGGAGCCGCCTTCCTCGGCCAGAGCAACAAGACCGCCGACCCCAAGGCGTGCGCCGCCTGCCACGACGCCCGGTACGTTCCCATGGTGGCCCGGTGGAAGCAGCAGGGCGAGGTCCTGGCCGCCGAGGCCCGGCGTCTCGCCTCCGAGGGAGCCCGCCTCTACGCGGCGTCGAAGGGGGCGCCCGAGGCCGCCTCCCTCGCCGCGGACCTCGAATTCAACGCTCGGTTCCTGGAGCAGGGCCACCCCGTCCACAACATCGAGTACGCCATCCGGATCCTCCAGGGGAGCCGCTCCCTCCTCGGCAAGCTGGGCGAGGTGTCGGGTCGCGCCGGAGAACCGTCCCTCCGCCCCGCCTTCGCCCAGGACGACTTCTCTTACTGCACCGAGTCCTGCCACGGCTTCATCGCGCGCCCGGACCCGTATGACTTCCAGGGCGTGGACGTACCCCACTCCTACCACGTGAAGTCCGCAGGGTTGACCTGCGACACCTGCCACGAGGCCGGGAAGCACAAGGCCCTGGTCCTGGGGTCGCCCAAGGACTGCGCCCCTTGCCACCACGACAGCGCCCAGGCTTCGTGCGCCCGGTGCCACCCTCGCCAGGAGGCCCTCTACAAGGGGACCCTTCCGGCCGGGCTGGGCATGAAGGCGGTCCCCGACACCATGGCCGCCTCCGTGGGGTGCGCGGATTGCCACGATCCCACGAAATCCGAGGCCCTGGCCGAAGTCGCCAAGTCCTGCGAGGGTTGCCACGACGCCCAGGGCTCCGCCGATCTCGCGGCCTGGCGGAAAGACCTGGCGGAGCGCCGGGATCGGGTGAGGGCCCTGGAGGACGAGGCGCGCCTCTCCCTGGGTCTCCTGACCCGCCGTCAGGCGCCCACGACCTCCTATTCGCGGAGGCTGCAAGCGGTTTCGGACCGTGTCGTTTACCTGGACCGGGCCAAAGGGGTCCACAACTACAAGGCCGCCGCGGCGGAGCTGGCCCGGGCCGAAAGCGAATTGAGGGTTCTGGTTTCCGAGATGACCCGGGGAAGGTAGGAGCTCCGGGGCCGGGCCCAGGGGCGCGCGAGAGGCGAGGAAGCCCGACGAAGGCAGGAAAAGGGCGGGTTTGGGAGGCCGCCGTCGAGGCCTTCTCGCGGATCGCCGCATCCAGACCTCTGGACGCGGGACGCGGCGCCCGCCATAATGGGCGCACGTGGAGGCGTCCGTTGGCCAAATCTCTCCTTGCGCGGATGGGTCAGGGCCTGCTGCTGAAGGCGGCGCCGGGCCCCCTGGCCCTCTTCGTCAAGGGCCTGTACCGTTCGGTGCGCGTCCGCCACGTCGGCCGCGAGCCCCTGGAAGCCCTCAAGGCATCGGGCGGACAGTACATCATGGCCTTCTGGCACGGGCATCTCCTTCTCATGGTCTACGCCTATGTGGGCCAGCGGCTCACCTTTCTCGTCTCCGAGCACCGGGACGGGGAGCTCGTGACCCGCGTCATGCGCCGCTTCGGAATGGACCCCACGCGGGGCTCCTCCACGCGGGGAGGGGTCCGGGCCCTCCACGCTCTGCTCCGAAAGGTCAGGGAAGGATACGATCTGGCCTTCACCCCGGACGGGCCTCGGGGGCCGGCGAGGGTGGCCCAGGCGGGGGTGGTCCAGGCGGCCCGCCTCTCGGGCCTGCCCATCGTCCCCATCGCCGTGGCCGCCCGGAAAAAAAAACGCTGGATTCCTGGGACGGCTTCATGATCCCCCTGCCCTTCACGCGGGTGGTCTTTGCCTACGGTGACCCCATCCCCGTTCCCCGCGACCTGGACGACTCCGGCGTGGAGGCCCTCCGCCGGCGGGTGGAGGAGAGCCTGGAGGGAGCGGTGAAAAGGGCCCAAGGGGCCCTTGCGGAGGAGGCCCTGTGGAGAGCATGACGGGCTTCGGCCGGGCGGAGATCGAGCGGGACGGACTGAGAGTTCGGGTGGAAGTCCGGGGGGTCAACCACAAGGGCCTGGACGTGCAGGTCTCCCTTCCCCCCGCGCTTCAGGCCCACGAACTGGCGTGCCGGCAGGCCGTGAGGGCCTCCGTGGCCCGGGGCCGGGTGGAGGTGCGGGCCTTCCTGGAAGCGCTCGGCGAGGAAACCGTGGAGGTCCGGTACTCCGAGGCGGCGGCGAGGGCTTTGGGGGCCTTCTCCGCGGCGCTGGCGCGGGACGGCCTTCTGGCGCGGGGCATGACCCTCGGAGACCTCCTCACCGTTCCCGACGCCGTGCGGGTGGCCCTTTCGCCCCGCGTGGAAGCCCTGGCGGGCGAGGTCCTCCTCGAGGCCCTCTCGGAGGCCCTGTCGCGCTTCCGGGATACCCGCCGGGCCGAGGGAGAGAGGATCGAAGTCCAGTTCCGGCAGGCTCTGGAGGCCCTGAGTGCGCTGAAGGCGGAGGCCGAGGGGGCCGCGGCCGAACAGGTGGAGTCCGCGGCGGAGCGGCTCAATCAGAGGATCCAGCAGCTCGGAGTCCAGGTGGATCCGGGTCGGATGGAGCAGGAGGTGGCCCTCTTGGCGCAGAGGGCCGATGTCCAGGAGGAACTGGTCCGCCTATCCGCGCACCGGCAGGCCATGGCGGACCTCCTCGATGGGAACGGCGGGGACCTGGGCCGCCGCCTCGACCACCTCCTCCAGGAAATGCAGCGCGAGGTCTCCACACTCCTGGCCAAATCGGACGCCTACGCCCTCACCCAGACGGGCCTCCAGATGAGGCTGGTCGTGGAGCAGATGAGGGAGCAGGCGCAGAACGTGGCGTGAAGAGGACATTCGAGGAGAGGGAACGGTGAGGGAGAGCGTGATCCTGGTGCTTTCGGCTCCGACGGGTGGCGGAAAGACCACCATCGGCCGGCGCGTGGTGGCCGAAGACGGCAGGGTCCGCTTCTCCGTGTCGCACACGACGAGGGCGCCGAGACCGGGAGAACGAGACGGCCTGGACTACCACTTCGTGGATCGGCCCCGGTTCGAGGCCATGGCGGCGGCGGGCGAGTTCCTGGAATGGGCGGAGGTCCACGGCCACCTCTACGGGACCCATTCGGAAGAGGTCTCCCGGGCCGGTGCGGAGGGTCTGGACCTCCTCCTGGACATCGACGTGCAGGGAGGGCTCCAGGTGAAGAAGGCCCGGCCCAGGGCCCTGACGGTTTTCATCCTTCCCCCTTCCCTGGAGGTTCTCCTGGAGCGGCTGGCGGGACGGGGAGGGGAGCCGGGCTTCGACCTGGTCCGGCGGCTGCGGTCCGCCGAGAAAGAGCTTGAATTCAGCGGAGTTTACGAATATAATATCGTAAATGAGGACCTGGACAGGGCCGTCGGACAGGTCCGGTGCATCCTGGACGCGGCCCGCCTCCGCCCGGACGGGCGGGAGGATCACGCCGGAAATCTCAAGCGCCGCATCGCCGAATGGCTGAGGGAAGAACATGTTCAAGGTTGACGAAAAGATCGGCAGCAAGTACCGCTTCGTGATCCTCTGCGCCCAGAGGACGCGCCAGCTCCTGGAAGGCGCCGACCCTCGCGTGGAGACGGTCTGCAAGAAGCCGGCCCACGTGGCCATGAAGGAAGTCCAGGCGGGCCTCGTGACCTGGACCCAGAGCGAATCCCAGGCGCCTCTTCCGCCGGAAGCGGGCGAGGTGCTCCAGGTGGAAGTCGGGCCCTGAGCGGGCCGTTTCCTCATCAGAAAGGGGGAGCGACGATGAAGAACCTTTGGAAGGTGGCCGCGGTCGGGTTCATGGCGGCGGCGACGGTGGCGTGCTGCCGCAAGGCTCCACAGCAAGTCGTGGACGCCAACGCGGCCCTGAACGACACCATGAAGACCTGCGCCCCGGCGTACGCCTCCGCCCAGCTCCAGGACGCCAAGGGCGCCGTCGACCACCTCAACGACCTGGTGGCCAACCGGAAGTGCCGGGCCGCGAAGAAAGAGGCTCCGGCGGCCATGGCCAAGGTGAAGGCCGCGAACGAGGCCACCGCCGTCGAGCAGGCCCGCGCCAAGGGGGAGGCCGAGTCCGCCCTTCAGGCCGCCCGAGCCGCCGTGCGCGCCGCCGAGGAGGGCGTGACGGCCCAGACCGCCGCCGGAAAGTCGGCCAACGAGGCCCTCGTGGCCATGGTGACCAAGCCTGAGGGTGAGTGCATCCAGGCCGAGCTCAAAGTGATCGGCCAGGAGATCACGGTGGCCCAGATGGCCCCCGCCGCCCACCAGAACGCCAAGGGGCGCCTGGCGGAGGCCGAGAAGTTCATGGCGGAGTCCGCCTGCAACTACTACAAGGTGAAGGCGGCGGCGGACGAGGCCCTCGCCCTGGCCAAGAAGGCCAGGGCCGAAGCGGAAGCCGAGGTGGCCCGCATCCAGGCCGAGCGCGAGCGCAAGACTTCGGCCGTCGAACAGGCCATGAAATCCAAGCCCTGCACTTACGTGGTCCAGAAGGGCGACTCCCTCTGGCGCATCGCCGCGAAGGAGTTCATTTACAACAACCCCTTCCTGTGGCCCCTCATCTGGGACGCCAACCGGGCGCTCGTGAAGGACCACCCGGACCTCATCTACCCCGACTGGGAGTTCAAGATCAACCGGACCTACACCGCTGAAGAGGCCAAGAAGGCCGAGAAGACGGCCCGATACCACCGGTGGGAGCCCGCCGCCCCGGCGGCCCCCGAGACCATCACGACGGCGCCCGCCGAGACGCCCGCCCCCCAGGGCAATTAGCCTTTCACGCGGGGCGGAGGGTGTTTCCCTCCGCCCCGCTCGCCTCCGCCCCGCACGCCATGGTCCCCGACCCCGAACCTCCTGAATCCCCCCAGGCCGGCCCGGCCGGTTCCGGGACGGTTCCGGTCGCCCATCCGTTTTCCGCCGAGTTCCTCCAGGACCTCCTGGGCGGCGATCCGAGAAACGCGGCCTTCCTGGAAAAGGAGTCGGGGGTTCGGATGGCCCCTCGAGGGGACGCCCTGTTGCTGGACGGGGAGCCCCGGGCCGTGGCCGAGTGCCTGGCCGTTCTGGACCAGCTTCAACGGCTCCACGCCGCGGGCATCCGGTTGGGCTCGGGGGACCTGAAAACGGCCTACTCCCTGCGCGCCGAGGGCTTCCGGGGAGACCTTCTGGATTTCTACCGGGACGCGAAGATCCAGTGCTCGCACGGGCGGGTCGTCTTCCCCAAGAGCCTCAACCAAGGCCGCTACCTCCGGGCCATCCGCGAAAAGGACGTGGTCTTCGGCATCGGCCCGGCGGGGACGGGAAAGACGTATCTGGCCGTGGCCATGGCGGTGGCCGCCCTCAAGGAGAAGCGGGTCAAGCGCATCATCCTGGCCCGGCCCGCCGTGGAGGCGGGCGAGAAGCTGGGGTTCCTTCCCGGCGACATCGCCGAGAAGGTGAATCCCTATCTGAGGCCGCTCTACGACGCCCTCTTCGACCTCATGGAGGGCGATCGGGTGTCCAAATACCTGGAGACGGGGGTCCTCGAAATCGCCCCCATCGCCTTCATGCGGGGCCGGACCCTCAACGACTCCTTCGTGATCCTCGACGAGGCCCAGAACACGACCATCGACCAGATGAAGATGTTCCTGACCCGGCTCGGCTTCAATTCCAAGACCGTGGTGACGGGGGACGTCACCCAGATCGACATCGACCCCTCCCGCAAGTCCGGCCTGGTGGACGCCGCCGAGGTGCTTCGCTCCATCCCCGGGCTGGGTTTCGTCTCCTTCACCGAGAAGGACGTCGTGCGCCATCCGCTGGTCCAGGAGATCATCCGGGCCTACGATCGCGCCGCGGGGCGGTGACGCCGCCGGCGTCCTCTGATAGAATCCCATCAGCCGTGCGGGACGCGAAGATGCCACCCACCCAGACCAACGGTTCGGAGCCGCCGCCCAGTCGGATGGAACTCCGGGCCCGCCTGAGGGAGGGCCGCGCCCAGCGGGCGGCGGACTTTCTGAGGGAAAACCCCTGGTTCTGGGCGGCCGTCTTCCTCGCCGTCGTCTTCGGAATCTATGCCCAGCGGTACCAGGTTCAGCCGCCTCCGGACCTGCCCGTCGGCGCGGTCACCACCCGGGATCTCCGGGCGCCGTTCGACCTGCAGATCGTCGATGCGGTGGCCACGGAACAGAAGCGGGAGGAGGCGCGGGCGAAGGTCCCTCCCGTGTACGACTGGGACTCGGGCCGGTCGGCGGCGGCGACGGCGCACCTGCGAGAGGCCTTCGCGACGGCCCGGACGGAGGCCGGGGAGTTCCGGGAAAAGCTGCGCTCGGGGGAAGTCCAGGCAGGCGCGCGCCACGAAGAGGAGGAGCGGCTCCTGGGTCGGATTTCGGAGATGTTCGGAGGCTCCCTTTCCCGGTTCACGATCAAACAACTCCTCGCCGAGGGCTTCAGCGAGAACCTCCAGGAGGCCGTGGCGTCCGTTCTCACGGAGGTCCAGAAGCGGAAGATCGTCTCGACGGGCGACTCGTTCCAGGGCGCCTCGGTGATCCGAATCCGAGACATCCGCCGCACGGGCTTCGAGTGGGATCAGAAAGACCCGCTGGCGGCGGACGTCGTGAACCTTCAACAGGCCCGGCGCCTGGTGGGGAGCATGGTGGAGCAGGAGCCCGGCGTGCCGCCCGCCCTCCGGGGGGCCGTGGAGGAACTCGTCCGCTCCCAGCTCCAGCCGTCCCTCACCTACTCGAGCAACGAAACCAACCTGAGGAAAGAACGCGCCGGGGCCCAGGTCGAGCCCCTGGTGATCTTCCTGCGGAAGGGGCAGGTGCTCTTGAAGGCGGGAGAGATGGTGGACGCGGCGGCCTCCCAGAAGATCGCCGCGTACCGGCAGTCCAAGAAGGGCGTCGTGAACCTGCCCCTGCTGGGGGCGCTCCTGGCCTTCCTCCTCCTTCTCCTGGCCTTCACCTTCATGTACTTGAAGACCTACCGGAAGGAGAACTGCCCGGATCTCAGCCTCTTCGTGTTGACGCTGGTCCTGGCCATGGTCTTCGTCGCCCTCTCCCACGTTCTGGGCCTCCTGGTGAGACTCCTGGCGGAGGGAGGGAAATCGGCGCTCCTGGATCGCCCCGCCTTCTTCCTCTTCGTGGCTCCCGTGGCGGCCGGGAGCATGCTCATGACGCTCCTGGTGAACCGCCACATCGCGGTGGTGTACACCCTCCTCTTTTCGGTCCTCTTCGGCGTGCTGGCGGACTTCAGCTTCGGGATGCTCCTGTACGCCCTCCTTTCATGCTGTACGGGAATCTACGCGGGGGCCAAGCTCCGGCAGAGGACGGCCCAGTGGAAGGGGGCGCTCCTCATCGGGGCAGTCAACGTTCCGCTTGCCCTCGGAGTTCTCCTGACGGACCCGTGGTGGGCGGACCATCCTCTTCGGGACGTGGGCCTCCCCCTGGGCCTGGCCTTCCTTTCGGGACTGCCCCTGACGGTGATGCTCGTCTCGGCCCTCCTGCCGCCCTTTGAGAGCTTCTTCAGGATCCTGACCGACGTCCGGCTCCTGGAGCTTTCGAGCCTCAACCACCCGCTCCTGAAACAACTGGCCCTCGAGGCCCCCGGGACCTATAACCACTCCCTCATGATGGCGGCCCTCTCCGAGGCCGCCGCGAACGCCATCGGGGCGAACGGCCTCTTCTGCCGGGTGGCCTGTTACTACCACGACATCGGGAAGCTCCTCAACGTCCCCTATTTCGTGGAGAACCAGGCTCCCCCGCACAATCCCCACGACCGCCTGGCCCCGCGCATGTCCTCCCTCATCGTGGCGGCGCACATCAAGGACGGCCTGGGTCTGGGCCGCCAGCACGGTCTTCCGGAGGCGGTTCTGGACATCATCCCCCAGCACCACGGGACGCGGCGGATCGGGTACTTCTTCGACAAGGCCCTGACCATGCTGGACCCCGAGAAGGACACCATCAACGAGGCCGACTTCCGATACCCCGGCCCCAAGCCGCAGACGAGGGAGGCGGCCATCATCATGATGGCCGACGGCATCGAGGCGGGCTCGCGGGTGCTCAAGGAGCCCACGCACCACCGGCTCAAGGCCCTCGTGCAGGAGATCGTGAAAAGGGTGCAGGAGGAGGGCCAGCTCGAGGAGTGCGACCTCACGTTCCGGGATCTGGCCGTCCTCCAGGACGCCTTCCTCAAGACGCTCATGGGCATCTTCAGCCGCCGGATTTCCTATCCCGGATTCAGTTTCGACAAGGAGAAAGCCGATGGACCGCCGCGAAGTCCGGCTCCACAGCCGGCTCCGAAAGCCCCCGCTTCCTAAGGAGGCCCTGGTCTCTTTCGCCCTGGACGCCATGAGCCGTCTGGGGGTAACCGGCGAGGTAGGAGTCCGCTTTTGCTCCGACCGGTTCATGGCCGAGGCCAACCGCCGATACCGTGGAAAAAAGGGCCCCACGGACGTCCTCTCCTTCCCCTCGGGAGAGCCGGCGGAGGAAGGCGGGATCTACCTCGGGGACATCCTCATCGCCGTCCCCGTGGCGGTCCGGGCGGCCCGAGCCGCGGGCCAGCCTCTCGAGACGGAACTGCGCCGCCTCCTCCTCCACGGTCTTCTGCACCTCCTGGGATACGACCACGAAACCGACGGAGGGGTCATGGAGCGCAAGGAAAGGCGCCTGAGACGGGAATGGGGGATCGCGTGACCGGTATCCTGGCCGGGATGGCCGCCGCGGGCCTGGCGCTCTTCTCTTTCCTGCTGGTGCGCTCCGCCCTCAACGCGCTCTCCCTCATGGCGGTGAGCCGGCTCGCGGAGGAAGAGGACCTGCCCCTCGTGGAAGGGGTCCGGCACTACCTCCGCCGCCGTCTGGCTTACTTGCTCACGCTCCAGTTCGGCATCTTGACTTCGGGCGTGGCCCTCACGCTTCTTGCGGCGGCCCTGCTGGCCCGGCTCGGCTCTCCTCACCCCCTCCTGTGGGGCTTCGCGTGGTGCGCGGCGGGTCTTCCCGCGCTGGCCGTGGTGGCTCAGGTGATCGCCTCCCTGAGCCCCCACAAGGTCCTTCTCTACACCCTCCCGCTGGTGCGCGGCGCCCTGCTCCTCTTCGGTGTCCTGACCCTGCCCCTGGACGCCGTCCTGTCCCGGCGGATCGACGCCGCCAAGGAGCGCCTCGGAGAGGGCGAGGACGACAAGGAGGAGGAGATCTCGGCCCTCATCCAGGTGGGCCAGAGCGAGGGGATCCTGGAGAGCGACGATTCGGAGCTCATTCGAGGGGTCCTCCAGTTCGGGGACACCGTGGCGAGGGAGGTCATGACGCCGCGGACGGACATGGTGTGCGCGCCGTCGGACACGCCCTTGCGGCTCGCCGCAGAGATCCTGGCCAAGGCCCGCCACACGCGCTTGCCCCTGTACGAGGGCCAGATCGACAACGTGGTGGGGGCGGCGTATCTCAAGGACTTCCTGGCGCCGCTCCTGGCGGGGGAGGGGGACCGCCCCGTTTCGGCCTACGCCCGTCCCGTGCCCTTTGTGCCCGAAAACAAGCCCATCTCGGACCTGCTGCGCGAATTCCAGGCCGGGAAGCTCCAGTTGGCCATCGTCGTGGACGAGTACGGGGGGGTGGACGGCCTGGTGACCACCGAGGACCTCATCGAAGAGATCGTCGGGGAAATCCAGGAGTCGGCGGAGTCCGAGGAAGAGCCGTTCCACGAGGCGGCCCCCGGTACCCTCGTGGCGCTGGGTAGGGCCTCCGTCTACGATCTGGCGGCCCGGCTCGATGCGGATCTGCCCGAAGGGGATTACGACTCGGTGGCGGGATGGATCAGCACGCGACTCGGGGCCATCCCCCACACGGGGCAGCGGCTCGCTTTCGATGGGCTTGAAGTGGAGATCCTCTCCGCCGACCGGCGCCGGATCCACAAGGTGAAGGTGTCCCGGGCGCCCGCCGCGTCGAAGGACGACGGGGCGCCGGGGTCGGGCTGACGCCGGCGGCGAGAAACCCAGGAGGCGGCCGTGCGCGTGATCGTGGAGGTTTCCTTCGTCCCGCTGGGCGTGGGCCTGTCGCTCTCCCCGTACGTGGCCGAGTGCCTCAGGATCATCAAGGCAAGCGGGCTCAAACACGAGTTGCACAGCATGGGGACCAACCTGGAAGGAAACTGGGAGGAGGTCATGGCGTTGGTCAAGGCTTGCCAGGACCGCCTTTTCGAGATGGGCGCCCCCCGGGTGACCACGTCCATCAAGGTCAGCGCGCGCGCAGATCGGGAGCCATCCATGGAGGACAAGGTGGCGCACGTGCGCCGACTCCTGGAGGACGGCGCGCCCGGCAAGCCGTGAGGTCGACCCGTTCCTCCGCGTGGAGGAGGGGGTCAAGGCGCCGGAGATCCCGAGGGGCCACGGGGGCGCTCCCAAAGAGCCTCAACCTGTCCCGAAGGAGCCTGCCATGAATCGAAGAACCCTGTCGGCCGCGTTCCTGTTCATCGGGTCCCTCCATGCGATGGCCGCGGCGGGCCCGCGCGCCTTCACATACTCCGTCGTGGCCAGGGACCCCGCCACCGGGGAACTGGGCGTGGCGGTGCAATCCCACTGGTTTTCCGTGGGATCGGTGGTCCCCTGGGCGGAGGCGGGTGTGGGCGCCGTGGCCACACAGTCCTTCGTGGAGCCCTCCTACGGCCCATTGGGCCTCGCCCTGATGAGGGCGGGCAAGCCCGCGCCCGAAGCGCTCAAGGCCCTGCTGGCTGGGGACTCGGGGGCGGCCGTGCGCCAGGTGGCCATGGTGGACGCGCGCGGGGGCGTGGCCGCCCACACGGGAGCAAACTGCATTCCCGCGGCGGGACATGTGACGGGGCCCCAGTTTTCCGTCCAGGCCAACCTCATGGAGAGCCCCCTCGTGTGGCCCGCCATGGCCAAGGCCTTCGAGGCGTCCAAGGGAGACCTCGCCGAGCGAATGCTCGCGGCCTTGGAGGCGGCCCAGGGCGCGGGGGGAGACATCCGCGGCATGCAGTCGGCCGCCCTTCTCGTGGTCAAGGGAACGTCCACGGGTCGGCCCTGGTCCGACACGGTCTTCAACCTGCGCGTTGAGGATTCCCCAGAGCCCCTGACGGAGCTGAAAAGGCTCATCAGGCTGCAGCGGGCTTACAACCACGCTTCGGCGGGGGACGAGCACGCCGCCGCGGGCAAGATGGACCAGGCCCTTAAGGAGTACGGGGAGGCGGCGCGCCTGGCGCCGGAGGTGCTGGAACTACCCTATTGGGAGGCCGTGGCCCTCGCCTCCAACGGCCGGCTGGAAGAAGCCCTTCCCATCTTCCGGGACGTTTTCGCGAAGGAGCCCCAGTGGGCGGACCTCACCCCGCGTCTTCCCTCGGTCGGCCTCCTTCCCGACGATCCGGAGCTTCTGAGGAAAATCCTCTCCCAGGTGGAGCCCTAGCGGTCGGGACCGGGAAGCCGGGCACCGGTGAACCGGGGAACCCATCCAGGAACGGGAGCCCGCGAAAGAAACGGGGCTCGTCTGGAGGATCTGTGCAGGCCCCTGAGCTGAATCGCCGTCCGCCGCAGGCGGATGGCGGCGTCCCGGCGCCGTTGGGCCAGATGCGCGAAAGGCGAGCGGGCGGACTCCGACTCGTACTTGAGTACGTGGAGCGTGTCCGCCCGCGAAGCCTGACAAAGCAGATGGTCCGACGCCGCCGGCGCACCCATTAGGAGTGGGGGGGAGGCACACTTAAACCCTGCCAGGCAGGCCGGCCCGCCCGAAGGGCGGCCGGGCGGGTGAGGCGCCGGGAAGAAAGGCGCAAGGAGGACCTCCTGATAGCCTTCCCACGATGCCCTCCGAAGACGCCTTCGGGAGGAGTGCAAAAGAGGGGTTGCCTTTCGGACCGGCGCCTCTTGCCCGGAGCCAAGCGCAGCAGGCGCTTGGGCGGCCTGCCCCACCCTTCGAGATGCACAGATTCTCAGCAGGAGCCATAAATAGAACCGGGCGGTCCGGACGCGCCCCTTGACACCTCCGGGGCGGGGGCGTAAACTGTATATCTGAGTAGTTGCTCAGGTATAGAGGGGGCCAACATGGTTTCGGTTTCCCAGAAGAAAGAGGCGGTGCGAACCAGGCACCAAGCTTACAGCGACCGGACCTACAACGCCATGGCGGAGACCTTCCGGGCCCTGGCCGACCCCACCCGCACCCGCATCGTGCACATCCTCTCCTCGGGGGAACTGTCCGTCAACGAGATCGCCGAACACCTCTCGGTGAGTCCATCGGCCGTATCCCACCAGCTACGGATGCTCCGGCAGTTGGGGCTCGTCCGCTTCCGGAGGGACGCGCAGCAGGCCATCTACGCCCTGGACGACCCCCATGTGGCCATCCTCTTTCAAGAGGCCTTCGAGCACGTCAACGACTTCGTGCAGGAAGGGCGGAAGAGGCGCGAATGGCTCTGAAGGCGGCGCCCGGACCCGGAGACGGCCGGCCCGATGGGGATCGTCGGGCGACGCCGTCGACCCTGTTCTTGGTGGGAAGCCCCAACGTGGGCAAGAGCGTCCTGTTCGGGGCGTTGACGGGCTCCTACGCGGTCGTCTCCAACTATCCCGGTACGACCGTGGAAGTCTCCAGGGGGACCGCGGACCTGGAAGGCCGGCGGTGCGAGGTGGTGGATACCCCGGGCATGTATTCCCTGCGTCCCATCACCGAGGAAGAGCGCGTGGCGCGCGATATCCTGCTGCAGTCCGACGGGCTCATCGTGCACGTCCTGGACGCCAAGAACCTGCCGCGGATGCTTCCCCTGACCCTGGAACTCGCCCTGCTCGGGAGGCCCCTCGTCCTGGTCCTCAATCTCATGGACGAGGCCAGGAAGAGAGGGATTCGGGTGGACGCCGCACGGCTCTCGGAGGCCCTGGGCATCCCGGTGGTGGAAATGGTCGCCACCCGGGGCGAGGGTCTGGAAGCGCTCCGGCGCGTTCTGTCCCGTCCCCCCAACCCACCGAACGCCCCGCACGTGGCCTTTCCAAGGCGCCTGGAGGCGGCCCTGGCCCTGCTCGAGCCCCACGCCGGCCGCTTCTGGGCCCTCCGCCATCTGGAGGGGGATCCCGCGGCGGAGGAGGCGGCCCCCGTTCCGCCCGGCCTGGTGGAGGAGGCGCTTCGGCATCTGGAGGGGCGCGCGTCGCGCCGGTCGCTGGAGGCGCAGATCGCCGGGGGCTTTTCGGTGGCGGCCAGGGCGATTCTCGAGGGAGCGTACCGAAAGGAGGGCCCCGGACATTCGGTCCTGCAGGACCGGCTGGACGGCCTCCTCCTGAATCCCTGGACGGGCTTCCCCATCCTATGCGTCGTGCTGTACCTGGGGCTCTACCGGTTTGTGGGCGTCTTCGGGGGAGGTACCCTCGTGGGCTTCCTCGAGGGTACGGTCTTCGGCGAATGGATCAATCCGCTCCTGGAGCGTGCGTTCGCGTCCCTCGTGCCCGCCGACTGGCTCCGCTCGCTCTTCGTGGGCGAATTCGGCCTCTTTACGCTGGGGCTCCGCTACGCGGCGGCCATCATCCTCCCGGTGGTGGGGACCTTCTTCCTGGCATTCTCGGTCCTGGAGGACACGGGCTACCTCCCGCGCCTGGCCATGATGCTGGACCGCGTGTTCAAGGGGATCGGCCTGAACGGTCGGGCGGTCATCCCGCTGGTCCTCGGCTTCGGGTGCGACACCATGGCGACGATGGTGACGCGGATTCTGGAAACCCGCCGGGAGCGGGTCATCGCGACCTTCCTCCTGGCCCTCTCCATTCCCTGTTCGGCCCAGATCGGGGTGCTTCTCGGCCTCTTGTCCGCCCATCCGAAGGCTCTGCTCCTGTGGGCCGCCATCGTTCTGTCCGTTTTTCTGACCGCTGGGACCCTCATGGCCCGTTTCCTGCCGGGGGAGCGGCCTTCCTTCTTCATGGAACTTCCGCCCCTTCGGTGGCCCTCCTTCAAGAACGTGTGGTCCAAGACCGCGAGCCGGATGGGATGGTATTTTCTCGAGATCGTCCCCCTCTTCCTGGTGGCCTCGCTTCTCATCTGGCTGGGGACGGTGACAGGGTTCTTCCCCCTCCTCGTCGCGGCCCTGGAGCCCGTGGTGGGGTTCCTCGGACTGCCGCCCCAGGCGGCCACCGCGTTTCTCTTCGGGTTCTTCCGCAGGGACTACGGCGCGGCGGGCCTGTACGATCTCCAATCCGCCGGCGGGTTGACGGGAGCGCAACTTCTCGTCGCGACGGTGGTCCTCACTCTCTTCCTCCCTTGCATCGCCCAGTTCCTCGTGATGCGGAAGGAGCGGGGGTGGCCCGCCACCCTGGCCATGTCCGCGACCATCCTGGTGGCGGCCTTCTCCGTGGGGTGGCTTCTCAAGACCGGCCTGAGCTTGTGGGGGGTGGTCCTTTGATGCGGTGCGGCCTCTGCGGGCGTGAGTTTGAACCGGACAGTGCGCAGGACGCTTGCCGGGCGTGCGCCCTCGTCTCCGCCGGGTGCGGCAAGGCGCGGTGCCCGCACTGCGGATACGAGAACCAGCGTCCCCTCCGGGACGCCTGGAGCGCCATCAGGGAGCGCTGGAGGGGTCTGATCCATGGTTCATCAAACTGAAATCACCGAAGCGGAACAGGAACTTCTGGAACAGCTCTGGCAGCACCAGGAGGAAGGAGCCGCCCTCGACCCTTCGGCGCGCTCCCAGGTGACCGACCTCGGTTTCTCGGAGCGAGGGTGGGTGAGTGCGGACGGGGCAGCCCTCACGCCGGTGGGGCTGGACCTCGCCCGCAGGGCCATCCGAAGGCACCGCCTGGCCGAGAGACTCCTGGCGGACCTCATGGGGGAAAGGCAGGAAAACGCCGAGGAGGATGCCTGTCGCCTGGAACACTCCCTGGTGGAGGGGCTCGCCGAGAAGGTCTGCACCTTCCTCGGCCACCCCCGCGTGTGTCCCCACGGAAACCGCATCCCCGAAGGACCTTGCTGCCGGGCCGCTCGCTCCAGCGTGGATCCCGTGGTGGCGCCCCTGCATGCCCTGAAGGCCGGGGAGTCGGGGGTCATCGCCTACCTGGCCACCCCCCACGGGGAAGATCTTCAGAAGTTCCTGTCCATGGGCATCCACCCGGGGGACGGCATCCAACTCGTCCGGAAGACCCCTTCCATCGTCTTCCGGAGCGGCGAATCCCAGTTCGCCGTGGACCGGGACCTCGCCTCCCAGGTGTACGTCAGGCGTCTTTAGGGCGCGCCTGCGGGCGAATCAACGGGCCGCTTCCAGGACCTTCTCCAGGACGGAAGCCACGTGGTCCGCGAAAGGCTCGAGCCCCTCGCGACCGGTGAGCCCCATGAGGGCGTGGGGGGAGATGGCCCCCAAGAGAATCCCGTCTCCGTCCTTGCGGACGATCACGTTGCAGGGAAGGAGCAGGCCGATGTTGGGCTCGGCCGAGAGGGCCTGGTGCGCCACGGGCGCGTTGCAGGCGCCGAGGATCATGTACGGGGGGAACTCCACGCCGAGCTTCTTCTTCATCGTGGCTTGCACGTCGATTTCCCAAAGGACGCCGAAGCCGTTTGCTCCCAGGGCCTCCCTGAGGGCCTCCAGAGCATCCTCGAAGGTCTTGGTGGAGCGAACGTAGATTCCATAGGTCTGTTTCGTGGCCATGCGGTCCTCCCACGGGCGCCGACTCGCCGCCTCCCCTTCAGAGATGCAACCTTGGGCGCTCTGTAACCCGAAGAGGCGAAGGGCGAACCGGGGGGTCAGCCTCCCTCTTGAAGGACGACTCCCAGGGATTTCCCCATCACCTTGAAGGTGCTCTGGACCTTTCCGGTCACCCGCTTCTTCTGGCCCTCGGCGGGAAGCGCGCCCCGAGTCACCACGGTGATTTCACCGGTGGCGTCCCTCAGGACGTAGAACCCCTGGTCCATGAAGGGCAGCTTCGTGGCCGAAAGCACCTCCCCCCTCACGGTCACCGTGTGGTTCTCAAAGCGCCCGGGCTCCCGGACGATGTCGCCGATTCGGGTAGGAAGGAGAGCGCAGGCCGTGGCGAGGAGCCACGCCGAAGAGAGAAGAGCGGCCCCGGAAACAAGCATCGCTTTCCGCATCGTTGCCTCCACCGCGGCATTGTAGCCCCGGTCCGGAGCCGTTACAAAAAAGGGGGGGCGAGGGCCGGAAGATCCAGAACCGAGGAGGCGGCATGGGATTCCGTGACACGGACGACCGGAGGCATTAGAATGAAAGTGGATCATCCCGCCGGACGGGATCCGCAAGGCCCCGCGGCACGAGAGGGCGTGGGAATCGCGCTCCATGCCGCACGGTGGTCTGGAGGTGGCCATGCATCGGTTCAGGTTGACCTGGCTCGCGGTGGCGTTCGCCCTGGTTCTGGGAATGCCCTTCTCCTGGGCGGACGAACCCAACCAGGGCGCGGGTTCCCGCACATCGCTCACGCCCGTTGTGGGCCGGGCTCAAAAGTTCGCCGTGTCCCCGCCCCTGAGAGACCTCGCCCCTCCGCCCCCCCGGGCCTTCAACCCCGAGGCCGAATCCAGGCAGGGTCCCGAGAACCCCCCGCTGCCCAAGCAGAAGAATCCCGGCGCCTCCCACCTGCCCGCCGCTCCGGATGCGGTGGTCCAGTCCTGGCCCGGCCTCGGCTCCATGCCCGCGCCCTCCAAACAGTGGGAGGGGATCAGCAACCTCAACGGCGTCTACCCGCCCGACACCGAAGGCGACGTGGGACCGAACCACTACATCCAGTGGGTGAACCTGTCCCTCCAGATCTGGGACAAGAACGGGACCTCCCTCTTCGGCCCCGTGGACGGCAACACGATCTGGGCCTCCCTGGGAGGCGCCTGCGCCACCAACAACGACGGGGACCCCATCGTTCTCTATGACGCCCTGGCGGACCGGTGGCTCATCAGCCAGTTCGTGGTTCCGGGGCCCTACTATCAGGCCATCGCCGTGTCGGCCACGAGCGACCCGCTCGGTTCCTGGTATCTCTACTGCTTCCAGCTCAGCACGACCAAGATGAACGACTACCCCAAGTTCGGCGTGTGGCCCGACGGCTACTACATGACGATCAACCAGTTCGTCAACGCCAGCTCCTGGGGCGGCGCCGGGGTGGTGGTCTTCGACAGGGAGAAGATGCTGGCCGGGGACCCCTCGGCCACCTTCCAGTACTTCGATATCGGGGCGGTCAACCTCAACTACGGCGGCATGCTCCCGTCCCACATGGAATCCACGTGGAACGCCCCCCTTGCGGGAACGCCGAACTACATCATGGAGGTGGACGACGGGACCTGGATCCCCGGGTATTCCAACGACGCCCTGCGCATCTGGGAATGCCGCGTGGATTGGGACACGCCGGCCAACTCCACGCTGGGCCTGGCCTCCTTCGAGCCCAACCAGATCCTCGACGTGACTCCCTTCACGGTCCTGTGCCCCTCCACCCGGGACTGCATCCCCCAGCCGGGGACCTCGGTGGGGCTGGACGAAATCGGAGACCGCCTGATGTACCGGCTCAACTACCGGAACAAGGGCTCCTACGAATCGGCGGTCGTGAACATGACCGTGGACGCGGGCAGCGGCCGGGCCGGCGTGCGCTGGTTCGAGCTGCGGCGCTTTGGCGGCTCGTGGAGCGTCCACCAGGAGGGCACCTTTGCCCCCGCCGACACGGAACACCGCTGGATGGGCAGCGCCGCCATGGACCACATGGGCAACCTGGCCGTGGGCTACAGCGTCTCCTCGGGGTCCGTGTATCCCTCGATCCGCTATGCGGGGAGGCTATCGGGCGATCCGCCCGGGGAGTTGACCCAGGGAGAATCTTCCCTCATGGTCGGCGGGCCGGGAGTCCAAACGGGCGGCTCCTACCGCTGGGGGGACTACAGCACCCTGAGCATCGACCCCACGGACGATTGCACCTTCTGGTACACCCAGGAGTACATCGGAGCCACCACGGCCTCGGCGCCGTGGCTCACGAGGGTCGGCGCCTTCAAGTTCCCCAACTGCACGACGGGTCCGGAGGGGACGCTTCAGGGCACCGTGTCGAGTTCCGCCTCGGGACTGCCGATTCCCGGCGCCAGGGTCACGGCCACTTCGGCCAGCACCACCGTCCAGGTGACCACGAACGGAAACGGGACGTACAGCATGACCCTTCCCGTGGGCACGTACACGGTGACGGTGAGCGGGTGGGGGTTCGTGACCCAGACGGCCAACGGGGTCACCGTGACCGAGTCGGCGGTGACGATCCAGAATTTCTCGCTGTCTTCATCCCCGCTCCACCAAGTTTCCATCTGGGTTCTGGACACCAACACCTCTTGGCCCCTCTACGCCTCGCTCACCGTCAGCGGCTACCCCTACGGCGCGATTTGGACGGACCCGGTGACGGGAACGTGCACCCTCCAGCTCCCCGCCGGTGCGAGTTACGACATCACCGTATCGGCGTATGTCCCCGGCTACCAGACTTACCAGGCCACCGTGGGTCCCATCACGGGCGACGTGAACATGAGCTTCCACCTGACGCCCAACGGGACCACGTGCAACGCACCCGGCTACAGTCTGAGCAACGGGACGGTCTTTTTCTCCGAGGGCTTCGAGAGCGCCACGCCGCCGGGCCTGCCCTCCGGTTGGGCCCAGACGGACGTGAGCGGCACCTCGGGGAACTGGGCGACCTCCGCCTCCACCGTCCACCCCTCGGGGGTCTCCCCCCACGGCGGCTCCCGTCTGGCCTACTTCAATTCCTACACGGCCGCGTCCGGCAGCGACACGCGCCTGTACCGGACCAGCGGCGTCAACCTGACCGGCTCCCCGGCGGCCGCGGCGATCTTCTGGATGTACCACGACACCGGGTATTCTGGATCCATGGACCGGGTCCAGGTCCAGGCCTCCACCGACGGCGGATCCACGTGGCAGAGCGTAGGGTCCGCCGTCCCCCGCTACGACGGGACCACGGGCTGGAAACAGCACGTGGTGGTCCTGTCGGGGATCACGGGTCCCCTCTCGGACGTGCGGATCGGGCTCCTCGGGGTCAGCCAGTACGGCAACGACGTCCACATCGATGACCTCCAGGTGACCTCCGGGTGCGGAGAGCCCTCGACGGGCGGCCTCGTGGTGGGGAACGTCTACGACGCCAACACGGGGATCGCCCTCACCGGGGCCTCGGTGGCCAATCTCGACAGCGGCGCCTCGACGGCGGCCGCGGCGACCGCCGACCCCAACGTGGACGACGCCTTCTACTGCCTCTATTCGGACGGGAACGACGCCATCCAGGCCTCCAAAGGCTCGAGCTACGCCTCCTCCACCCAGACGCCGGCCGTGGCCGCCGGTACGACCGTCGAACAGAATTTCAACCTCGCCGCCGGCCAGCTCTCCGCCTCACCCTCGCCCATCGACGTGTCCCTCTCCCCGGGCGGGAGCACGACCCGGACCCTCACTCTCTCGAACTCAGGCGAGCGGACCGTGAACTTCTCCATCCTCGAGTCGGAACAGGCGCCTGCCCCTCCGGCTCTTCCCGCCCGGACGCCCTACAAGCTCAAGCAGCAGCTTTACTGGGATCCCTCCGAAACGGCCCCCCAGGACCGCCTCGGCGAACTTCCGAACACCTGGACCACCGGAACGCCCATCCCGACCGGGGCGCGGTACCGCTCCGCCGGCACCACTCCGGATGGGCGCTACCTCTACGTTTTCGGTGGGGCGGACGCCTCGGGTACGGTGCTCAACGAGAGCTGGAGGTACGACTCCTTCACGGACTCCTGGCACCAGCTCGCCGACATGCCCGTGGCCCTCACGAACATGGAGGCCACGGCCATCGGGACCAAGATCTACCTCGTGGGCGGCTACACGGGGAGCGCCCACACCAACCACTTCCTGATCTACGACATCCCCGGCGACTCCTGGACGGCCAGCACATGGCCCAACGCGCGAACGCCCATGACCGCTGCGGCGGGAGGGATGCTCTACGCCTTCGGCGGCAACCCAGGGCCGAGTTCCGAAACCTGGAAGTACGATCCCGGCACCACTTCCTGGACGGGGCCCTTGGCGGCCCTTCCCACGGCGACCACGTACGGCGCCGCGGTGACCGTCCAGGGCCACGTCTTCGTCGTGGGAGGTTCCAGCGGCATCGACACCGTGAGTGACGTCCAGCGCTACGACCCCGTTTCCAACACGTGGGACGTCTCCGGTCCCGCCTTGCCCCAGGGCCGGATGAGTCCCCAGGCCGCCTGGTACGGCAGCGGACTCTACGTTTCCAGCGGGGGCGGTTTGGGCGGCGACATCTGGAACCCCTACCCCGAGACGTACAAGCTCGACACGTCGGCCTGGCCCGCCGGGTCCTGGGTTTTCCAGGGGGAGAGCGTCCCCACACCCGTAGTGGGGGCCGCGTGCGACTGCGTGAACGATGGTCTTGTGACGGCCGGTGGGTCCGGCGCAACGGCCACGGTCGATTTCCTGCAGCGCCTGGACGACGGCGCCGCCTGCAGCGAATCTCCGGACGTTTCCTGGTTGAGCGCCTCCCCGACCTCGGGGACCGTCGCCGCCCTGGGCACCACTCCCGTCACCGTGACCCTCGACGCGTCGGCTCTCGGAAATGGCACGTACCACGGGTGGCTCCTGGTTTCGGGGGACACCCCCTATCCCGCCATCACTGTCCCGGTGAATCTGACCGTTGGATACGGCGCGGTGGTCGCCACGGCGGGAGCCTCCGCCACGACCGGCAGCGCACCTCTCACCGTTTCCTTCACCGGATCCGCCTCCGGAGGGGACGGCGGGCCCTACACCTACGACTGGAATTTCGGCGACGGGACCGCCCACTCCAACCTGCAGAATCCCAGCCATACCTACTCCACGTCGGGCACCTTCCCCGTGACCCTGACAGCCACGGACGGCCATTCCAATTCCGGTGTGGACAGCCACCTGTCCATCACGGTGACGAGCCCGCCGCCCACCCTCACGGGCGTAAGCCCCGCAAAGGGCTCCACCCTCGGAGGGACGGCGGTGACCCTCACGGGCACGAACTTCGCGGCGGGCGCCTCGGTGACCTTCGGGGGAACCGCCGCCACCGGCGTGACCCTCGTGAATTCCACGACGATCACGTGCACCGCACCGGCCCACGCGGAAGGGGCCGTGGACGTCACGGTGACCGTTCCCGGGAAACCCTCGGCCACTTTGGCCGGGGCCTTTGCCTATGTGACGCCCGCTTCGATTTCTTCGATTTCGGCCAAGTCGGGGCCGTTCCGTCTCATCATCCTGGGCTCCAACTTCCACAATCCTTGCACGGTCAAGGTGAACGGGGTGACCCGCGGCACGGTGACGTGGAAGAGCGCCACGAAGATCGTGGCCAAGGGAGCGGACCTCAAGAGCGCGTGCCCGAAGGGAACAACGGTCCAGATCGCGGTCGCCAACACGGACGACGGAGTGGATTCGGCGCCGTACAGTTTCACTCGGTAGGATTCGTCGTTCGAGACCCATTGGGGGCGGGCTTTCGGGCCCGCCCCTTGACGTGGAGCCTGAGCAGTGATACACATTGGCTCTTTCGAGGTCGAATCATGAGCGCCAGACCCTCCGTCCTATTCACCCACCTCCATCATCACGGGACGGGTGCGACCGGAGGGCGCGCGGCCGCGTAGTGCGCGGTATCTCGCGTGAGCAGGGCCCTCCGGAAACGGAGGGCCTTTTTTATTGGCTGGAGGTTCGGATGAAGGCGCGGAAGCGGATGCGGAGAATCCGGCTCGAGAAGGAATCTGACCTGGCCCGCGTGGAGGTCTTTCTGGAGAGGAGAAGGCAGGAGAATCCAGGCGTGCAGGGGCGCGTTCGACGCACCCTCTCGTCCGTCAGGCGCCTGGGCGATGCGGCCCTCGTGGAGGCCGTTCGCGCCTTCGACTGGCCCGCCTGCCCGGGAGCCCAGGCACTGAAAGTGGGGGAGGAAGTCCTCGACCGGGCCTGGAGGGCGTGTCCGGCCCCGGTAAGATCGGCCCTTGCGCGCGGCGCGGCGTCGATCCGGGACTTCCACGCGGCTCAACGGATTCGGGGAATGCGCATTCGAAAACGGGGGATGCGGGCGGGTCTTCGCCCCTTTCCCCTGGAAAGCGTGGGCCTCTACGTACCCGGCGGACGCGCCTCCTATCCCTCCACCCTCCTCATGCTGGCCATTCCCGCCCAACTAGCCGGAGTGGGGCGAATCGCCGTCGCCACGCCGGCCGGCCCCTCGAGCGTCCCCGACGGGGCGGTGCTCGCCGCGGCCCACCTGCTCGGCCTCTCGGAGGTGTACGCCCTGGGCGGGGCCGCCGCCGTGGGGGCCTTCGCCTTCGGGACCCAGACCGTGCCCCGGGTGGACAAGATCCTCGGTCCGGGGAACGCCTACGTGGCCGAAGCGAAGAGGCAGGTCTTCGGCCGCGTGGGAATCGACGCCGTGGCCGGCCCGACGGAACTCGTGATCCTCTCGGACGGGACCGCCCCTCCCTCGTGGATCGCGGCGGACTTGCTGGCTCAGGCCGAGCACGACGTCCTCGCCTCGGCGGTCCTGATCACGACGGACCCACTGGAAGGCGATCGGGTGGAGGCCGAGATGGAGCGGCTCCTCGACCGCTCGCCGAGGGGGAAGATTCAGCGAGAGAGCCTGAAGCACATGGGGACTATCCTCACGTGCGCCGGCCGCTCTCTCGCATGCGCCGCCGCCCGGATCCTGGCTCCCGAACACCTCAGCGTCATGGCCGGGAGTCCCCGGGCATGGGCCGCGCGGGTGCCCACGGCGGCGGCCGTCTTTCTGGGCCCCTATTCTCCCGAGGCCGCCGGGGACTACGGGGCTGGGCCCAACCACAGCCTTCCCACGGGGGGGACGGCCCGCTTTTCCTCCCCGGTGACCTTGTGGGATTTCGTGAGGTACCAGTCCTTTCTGGAGATGGACGCGGGGGCCCTTCGAGGGGCCGCGCCGTGGATGGAGCGTTTGGCCAGGTCGGAAGGACTCCATGGCCACGCCGAATCGCTGTCCGCCCGGAGGTCGCCGTGAACGCCTTCCGGCCCGAGGTCCTGGCCCTGCGCGCCTACTTCATGGAGGAGCCGCCTCTACCGGTGAAGGCGAACCAGAACGAGTCCCCGTGGGACTGGCCCGAGGAACTCAAGCGCGAGGCGCTGGAACGACTCGCCGCCACCCCCTTCCACCGCTACCCCGCCTTTCGGGGATCGCGTCTCGCCTCCCTCTTGTGCGAGAGGTGGGGTCTGCCCGAAGGTTCTTGCCTGTTGGGAAACGGGTCCAACGAGCTTCTCGCCGCCCTCTTTACCGCCTGCCTCGGAGAAGGCCGCTCGGGCCTGATTCCTTCGCCCTCCTTCTCCCTTTACAGGCAGCTCATCCTCCTCGCCCGGGGGGAGGTTCGGGAGGTGGCCCTTTCGGAGAACATGGACTACGACCTCGACCCATGGGTCCAGGCTCTCGAGGATTTCTCTCCAGCCGTCGCGCTCGTGGGGTCTCCCAACAACCCCACCGGCTCGCTCCTGCCCAGGTCGGGTCTGGAGCGCCTTCTGGAGGCCGCTCCGGGGATCGTCGCGGTGGACGAGGCGTACGGGGAGTTCTCGATGGAACCTTCGGCGGCCTCCCTCCTCCCCGGAAGGGATAACTTGGTGGTCCTGCGGACCTTCTCGAAGGCGTGGGGGAGCGCCGCCCTTCGGTTGGGCTACCTGCTCGCCTCACCGGCGGTCGCGGAACAGGTCGCGAAGGCCCTCCTGCCCTACAACGTCAGCCCCCTCGCCCTGACCCTGGGGGAAGCCGCCCTCACACGGAGGGAGATCTTCGAGGGACGGGTGAGGGATCTCCTTCGCTCCCGCGCCGAACTCTCTGAGCGTCTCGGCAGGATCGAGGGCCTGAGGGTCTATGCCTCGGAGGCCAACTTCATCCTGGTCCGTCTGGAGAGATGGGAGGCCGCGGAGGTGCATTCGGCCCTCAAGGCCCGAGGGGTTCTGGTCCGGGACGTCTCCGCCCACCCCGCCCTGCGCGGATGCCTCCGGATCTCCGTAGGGACACCGGCGGAGAACGACGCCGTCCTCGAGGCCCTGAAGGAGGTGGTTTCGTGAACCGGCCTCCCTTCGACGCCCTGATCCTCGACATGGACGGCGTCCTCCTCGACACGTCGGGGTCCTTTCCCGTGGCGGTGCTCGCTTCGGCGCGGAAGAACGCGCTGGAGCCCGGTCTGGGAGCCGGCTGGACGGAGAAGGACCTGGAGCCCCTCCGTCTCGCGGGCGGCTTCAACAACGACTGGGACGCGGCGACGGCGCTGGCCCTTCTCGGCCCAGCGACCGGGCCGGGCCCCGGCTGGGAGGCCCTCTGCGCGAGGCTGGCGGAGAGGGGA
This sequence comes from Acidobacteriota bacterium, assembly GCA_040752915.1. Lineage (NCBI taxonomy): Bacteria > Pseudomonadati > Acidobacteriota > Acidobacteriota bacterium. The sequence goes on along the minus strand of JBFMHB010000007.1, from coordinate 27,999 downwards.
GGCGGCCCGGCCTCCGTCCGGGAACTCGCCGGGGAGAGCTCGTGGGACGAGGTGTACCCGAGGGTACGAAGAACCGTCCAGCTCCTGTACGCCGGACCCCGCGCAGGGGATCTGTACGGCCTGACGCCCACGGAATCACGGGGACTTTGGGAGCATGAGGTCCCCCTGATCGCGGCGAGAGAACTGGAATCCACGGGCCTGCCCTTCGGGGTCCTGACGGGCCGGTCCCCCGAGGAGGCCCGGCTGGGGCTCTTCCGCCTGGGCCTGACTCTGGACCCCAGCCTGCTCGTGGCCGATTCGGAGCCCCGGTTTCGCAAGCCGTGCCCCGACGGTGTCCTGGAGCTTGCCTTCCGCATGGGGTCGGTCCGTCCCCTGGTGGTTGGGGACACGGTGGACGACCTGCGTGCCGCCCTCTCCTCCCGTGCCCGGGGGCTGGACGCGGCCTTCGCCGGAATCGCCCCGGCGGGAAGCGCCCGCGAGGCCCGGTTTCGTGCGGGCGGGGCGTACCGGGTGGCGGCGTCCCTGAGAGAGTTGTTCGTCCTGATTTGCGGTGGAAGGTCTTGCGGGAAGGAGGCCGGGTCGTGACGAGAGCGAGAGCGAAGATCGTGCGGGAGACGAGGGAGACGAGGCTCGAAGTCGGCCTGAGCCTGCGCGGAGGCCCCGTGGCCGTGGAAACGGGGGTGGGGTTTCTGGACCACATGCTGGAAACCCTCGCCGTCCACGGGGACTTCGGCCTCTCCCTTCGCGCCAGGGGAGACCTCCACGTCGATGCGCACCACTGCGTGGAGGACGTGTCCATCTCCCTGGGCCGGGCCTTGGACGAGGCCCTGGGCCGGCGGGAAGGGTTGGCGCGTTTCGGATGGGCCTACGCCCCCCTCGACGAGGCCCTCGCCCGGGCCGTGGTGGACCTCGCCCGGCGTCCTGGCTGCACCTTCACGAGCCCGCCCCTGCCCGAGAGAATCGGGGACTTTCCGGGCGACATGGCGGCGCACTTCTTCCGGTCCCTCTCCTCCGAAGGCCGGTTCACGCTCCATCTCGACGTCCTGCGCGCGGAGAACGGCCACCATGCCCTCGAGTCGGCCTTCAAGGCCCTCGCCATGGCCCTCCGCCAGGCCTGTTCTCCGGTGCCCCAAAAGGTCCGAAGCACCAAGGGGGTTCTATGAAAGTCTGCGTCGTGGATTCGGGCACGGGAAACCTCCGATCCCTGGGAAACGCCCTCACCCTCCTGGGGGTCTCGCACGAAACGCGGACCGAGCCTCGGGGGCCGTCGCCGGACGTGATCCTCCTTCCGGGAGTGGGCTCCTTCGGCCACGCCATGGGGCGGCTCGACGCCTCCGGCTGGGCGTCCTTCCTCCGCGAGTGGGCGAGCGAGGGCGGCGCGATCGTGGGGATCTGCCTCGGCCTCCAGCTCCTTTTCGAGGGCTCCGAGGAGAGCCCCGGCGTTCAGGGGCTCGGGCTGTTCGCCGGGGGCGTGCGGCGCCTGTGCTCCCGGATGGCCAAGGTGCCTCACATAGGATGGGCGAAGCTGGAAGGGGCGCAGGAGGGCTCTCCCGAAGCCCGGCTGGAGTGGGCCTACTTCGTTCATTCCTACGCGGCGAAACCCGTAGACGCGCGCGACGTTCCGGCCTGGGCCCGACACGGGGAGGTCTTCCCGGCCGCCGTGCGGCGCGGGCGGGTCGCCGGCGTCCAGTTCCACCCCGAGAAATCCCATCGCGCCGGGGTCGCCTACCTCGGAGCGCTTCTCCGAGAGGTGGCGCGGTGAGTCCGGCGCAGGGGTCTCTCCGAAATGGCGGGCGGCCCTTTCTCGCCTGGGCGGCCGTGGACGTCCTGTCGGGACGCGCCGTCCGCTTGCGGCGTGGGCAGGAGGGGGACGTCACCGATTACGGGTCCGCCGAGGAGTGGGTGGACCGGTGGGCCGAGGCCGGGCTGATCCGCCTGCACCTGGTGGATCTGGGCGCCGCCTTCGGTCGGGAGCCGTCCCTCGTCCCCATCGTTCGCCGCGCGGCCAGGGCATTCCCTCAAGTCGCCCTCCAGGCGGGCGGTGGAATCCGCGGCGCGGCCTCGGCCCTGTCCCTGGCCGAGGCCGGGGCGGCCCGCGTCGTCGTCGGGACCCTGCTCTTCGACCGACCCGCGGAAGCGGCGGCGGTGTCGGATGCCCTCGGGACGCGCGCCGTGGCGGCCCTCGACTCGCGGGGCGGCCGGGTCCGAGTGGCCGGGTGGAGGCGGGACGCGGGCGAAGACGTGGGGCGGGCCGCGCGCCTCGCCAGCGACCTGGGGTACTCGGAGGCCCTGGTGACGGACATCGAGCGGGACGGCACCGGCGAGGGTCCCAACCACGCCCTCTACGCCTCCCTCTCCGATTGCGGGTTGTCGATCCTGGCGTCGGGGGGAGTGCGCCAGGCCCAGGATCTGGAGGCGCTCGCGTCCATGGGGCACCTCTGCGGCGCCGTGGTGGGCCGCGCCCTTTACGAAGGAATGGTCCGGGTCGAGGACATGAAGGAGACCTGGCGATGAAACGGGTCATACCGTGCCTGGACGTGGACTCCCGGGGAGTCGTGAAGGGCCTCCGGTTCCAAGGCCTTCGGCGCGTCGGCGATCCGGTGGAGCTGGCTTCCCGGTACGACGCCCAGGGCGCCGACGAACTCGTCTTTCTGGACGTGGGCGCCACCCTCGAGGGCAGGCGCCCCCTCCTCCACGTCCTGGAGAAAGTGTCGGAGAGGGTCTTTCTCCCCATCACGGCGGGGGGAGGGGTCCGGAGCGCCGAAGACGTGGCGGACTTGCTGAGGGCGGGGGCGGACAAAGTCGCCGTCAACACCGCCGCCCTGGACGATCCCTCGTTGCTTTCCAAGGCCTCCGAGCGCTTCGGCCGCCAGTGCGTCGTTCTGGCCATGGACGTTAGGAGGAGGAGCGGGGGGGGATGGGAGGTGATGGCGGCGGCGGGGTCGCGCCGAACGGGTCGGGATGCCCTCGAGTGGGCCGAGCTCGCCGAGCGGCTCGGGGCCGGGGAACTCCTAATCACCAGCATGGACGCCGACGGGACCCGGGGCGGGTTCGACACGGACCTCTACCGAGCCCTCGCCGGGTTCACCCGCCTTCCCGTCGTCGCGTCGGGAGGCGCGGGGGCGCCTGCCCATTTTCTCGAAGCGTTGGAAGCGGGGGCCGACGCGGTCCTCGCGGCGTCGGTTTTCCATGAGGGAAGCCTGACGATCCCCGCCTTGAAAGGCTTTCTCTCCGGCAGAGGCCAGGAGGTCCGCCCATGAGTCCCGATTTCGAGAGAAACGCGCTTCTTCCCGCGGTGGTTCAGGATGCCCGGACCGGGCAGGTGCGCATGCTGGGGTACATGGACCGTGAGGCCTTCGAGGCGACGAGGCTCACGGGCCTTCTCCACCTCCACTCCCGTTCGCGGGACCGGCTATGGAAGAAGGGGGAGACCTCGGGGAACCTCCACGAGGTGTCGGCGGTCTCGGCGGATTGCGACGGAGATTGCCTCCTCGTCGCCGTGGTCCCCAAGGGACCCACCTGCCACACCGGCGCGTCCACGTGCTTCAACGAGAGGCTCTGGGGCGGCGCGCCTTCTGGGGGGGTCTTGGAGCGGCTGGAAGAGACCATCGCGGCACGGAAAGGGAACCTCCCGCAGGGGTCCCGGACCGCCGCCCTCTTTCGGGCAGGCACGCCCCGGATCGCAAGGAAGGTCGGAGAAGAGGCCGTGGAGACCGTCGTGGCGGCTCTCTCGGAGAGCCGTGAGAGGGTCGTGGAGGAGTCGGCGGATCTCCTTTACCACCTCCTGGTGCTCTGGGCGGACCGGGGTGTGTCGCTGGCAGAGGTGCTCGGCGCCCTGGCGGCGCGAGAGGGAGGCTCCCCGTGATCGCCGCCGGAGGGCTGAGCGCCGGGCTGTGGATGGAGCCCACGAAGAGACTCCGGGAAGTGGAAGGGGCGCTCATGGAGCTTTGGCGGAGCCGCGGCTTCTCCGAGGTCGTTCCTCCGCTCTTGGTCCCGGAAGCCGCCGCGCGGAGGGCATCTCCCGAGGCCCTCAACTCGCGGATCCTCCCGGTCAGGTCGGAAGGAGCCGGACCTCTGGCCCTCCGTGCGGACTTCACATCGGGGGTCGCCTGGATGGTGTCCCGCCGCGTGGAACGCCTGGACGGTCCACTGCGGCTCTGCTACTCGGGGGTTGTGGTCCGCCGGCCCCGAGGAGACGGAAGTGCCGGACTCGAGATCCTCCAGTCCGGGTGCGAGCGGGTATCGGGCTCACCCGGTCCGGAGGGCGACGAGGAAATCCTGGCCCTGGCCGCGGAAAGCCTCTTGTCCTTCGACTTGAAAGGCGCCGTCTTGGAGTTGGGCCACTGGGGGTTGGTGGGTCCGCTCCTCGAGTCCGTGGCCTGGCCCGCCGAGGGCAAGGAGGCACTGGGTCGGGCGTTGAACGCGAAGAGCCTTTCCGCCCTTGGCGGACTCGAAGACCGGTACGGAGCCACGGCCGAGTCCCGCGCCTTGAGACGGTTGCTCCACGTGGGAGATCGGCCCGGGGAGGTGGAGTCCCTCCGCCCGGACCTCCAGGCCCTCGGGGCGTGGGAGATTTGGCTCGAACTGAGAAACCAGGGCGCGCGGCTGGAGGCCCTTTTCCCCGGCCTGACCCTGCGCCTGGACCCCGCCGATGTGCGTCACTGGGATTACTACACGGGACTCACCTTCAAGGCGTTTCGTCCGGGTCACCCGTCCGCGGTCCTCTCGGGAGGCCGCTACGACGGGCTGTATCCGGCTCTGGGACGCTCCTTCGGCGCCATCGGTTTCGCCGTGGATCTGAGCGGGATTGGCCCTGCCGGCCAAGCTCGCGGCGGGGCCGTGCGATGAAGGCCGACCGGAGATTCCGATAGGCGCTTTCGAAAACGAAGTCTGGAAGGAGAAGGCCGTGCCCAGAATCGCCTTGACCAAGGGAAGAATCCTCGAACCCGCCCTGAACTGGCTCTGCAGCCGGGGTTTCCAACGCCCAGACCTGGGAGCTCGGGCCCTTCTCCTCCCGCTCGGTCCGGGCTGGGAGGTCGTGCTGCTCAAGGGCCCGGACGTGCCGGTGTTCGTCCAGAACGGCGCGGCCGACTTGGGGATCGTCGGTTCGGACGTCCTCGAGGAGCAGAGCCCCGACGTGTACGACCTCAAGGCCCTCGGTTTCGGGACCTGCCGCCTGTCCCTGGCCGGACCCCATGGAGAGGACCCGCCCCGCGAAGGCCCTCTCCGAGTGGCGACCAAGTACCCGCGCACGGTGGAGCGGATCTTCGGCGAAAGCGGGGAGTGGGTCCGGATCATTCGCCTCCTTTCCTCCGCCGAGCTGGCGCCGGCCCTGGGGCTCTCGGATGTCATCGTCGATGTGGTGGACACGGGCCGAACCCTGAGGGAAAACGGGCTTGTCGAGAGGCGGGTGTTGAGGTCCGTGGAGTCCCACCTGGTGGCCAACAGGGGGGCCTACCGATTCCTCCGAGAGAGATGGTGGGAAGACGAAGGGGCGTAAGGGTCCCCGTGAACTCAAGCCCGCGGGTCGGTTGCATCGCGGTTCCAGGTGGTCCATCCTGAACAGGCGGTGGTTTCCCACGGGACGCCGCGGGAGGGTTCCGTGACCGGCCAAATGGACGCCTTGTTCGAATTTCTGCTTTCCTTCTCACCCCAAGTCAGCGACCTGAACTTCTCCGTAGGACGCGCCCCCCAGGTCGAGGTGAACGGGCAGCTCGTGGAAGTCCCCATCAAGGGGCTGGGCAAGCTCTCTCCTTACCAGACGGAGCAGATCGCGCTCCACCTCATGCGCAACGACCGGAACCTCATCCGGAAGCTTCTCAAGCAAGGATCGGCGGACCTTTCCTACTCCATCCCGGGCAAGACCCGCTTCCGGGTCAACGTGTTCTCCCAGAGGGGCACCTACAGCATCGTTTTGAGGGTCATCCCCAGCGGGGTTCCCACGGTCGAGGAGCTGGGCCTTCCGGATCAGATCAACCGGGTGGCCGAGGAGCGCAACGGGATCGTCCTCGTCACGGGCCCCACGGGGAACGGAAAATCCACGACCCTGGCGGCGATCATCAACAAGATCAACATGGACAAGGCCTATCACATCGTGACCATCGAGGATCCCATCGAATACCTCCATCGTCACAAGAAATCCACCATCAACCAGCGGGAGCTGGGGGCCGACGTTCCGACCTTCGCCCTGGCCCTCCGGGCGGCCCTCCGCCAGGCGCCCAAGGTGATCCTGGTGGGAGAAATGAGGGACGTGGAGACCACCGAGATCGCCCTGGAGGCGGCGGAGACCGGGCACCTGGTCCTCTCCACGCTTCACACCATCGACGCCAGCAAGACCGTGGACCGGATCATCGGGCTCTTCCCGAAAAACGAGGAACAGCAGATCCGGACGCGCTTCGGCCAGACCTTCAAGTGGATCATCTCCCAGCGCCTCATTCCGCGGGCGGACGGGACGGGGCGCCTGGCGGTGTGCGAGATCCTGAGGTCCAGCGAGCGGACCCGGGAGTACATCCAGAAGGGCGAGAGTGAGGGCAAGAGCCTCGTGGACGCGATGAACGACGGCTTCCTCGACGGGATGCAGACCTTCGACAACGAGTTGGAGCGCCTCTGGAAAGAGGGAGCCGTGACCCGGGAGATGGCCCTCTCCTACGCGACCAACGCGGCCAACCTGGCCCTCAGGATGTCCGGCATCGCGGCCACCGGGGGGGAGGCCAAGGTCGCCCAGCGGCTCGTTCCGGGGGGAGGGGCCGCTGCGGGTCAGGCCGTTCAGACTCAGGTCCCCGCAAAGAAGGCATCGGTTTCCGAGCCCGCGGCCCCGGCCCCAATCCCGGCCGCTCTGGACGTGGACATCAAGGACTTGATGGAATAGGTGGGAGAAACCGCCATGACGATCACGTGCCCCGATTGCGGGAAATCCTTCCGGGTGGACGAGGCCAAACTCCCGGCCCGTCCGGTGGCCCTCAAGTGCCCCGCCTGTGGAGGCCGGATCTCCGTGGCGCCCGAGGAGGCTCCCGCGCCCTCCGAAGGGGCGAGACCGGCCCGCAATGACCTTCCGGAAGAGGGGAACGGCCTGCGGCCCGGGACCCCTTCCTGGGACCGTCTGCGCCGCGAGGTGACGGCCGACGTCCTGAGGCACCTGGGGGTCGCAGCGGGACCCTGGGGCTCCGACGAGGACGCCGAGTTCGGGGAAGAAGGGCAGAAGACCGCGCTCGTCTGCGAGGACGAAGCGCTCTTTCAGGTCGCCATCTCCGAGATCCTGGAGCGGCAGGGGTACGCCGTGGACCTGGCGGCCTCCAAGGCGGCGGCGCTCGAGGCGCTCGGGCGAAAGCCTTACAGCCTGGTGACCGTGGACAACTGCTACGGAGACGACCCGGAGGGCGGATTCGCCATCCTGCAGGCCATCAACGGGCTTCCTCCCGAGGTGCGGCGAAGCATGTACGTGGCCTTCGTATCCGTGGACTTGTCTACCATGGATACCCGGTCCGCTTTCATCCTCGGGGCGAACCTCACGGTTTCCAAGAAAGACGTCAAGAAGCTGGACCGCATCCTCCACCAGGGCCAGCGGGAGCACGCCAACCTCTACCGGGTCTTTCGAAGGGTGGAGGAGGAGATCCAAAAAGCGGAAGGCTAGACCGGTCCCCTCCGGTTTCCTGTGGCCCCAGGAGGGACCGGAAAATCCCCGGGCCGCATCCCCAAACCCTTGCCCCACCGCCTTGCGCCGTGAGGGCGCGAGACTTGACGCCGGGGCGGGCGGACCGCTAAACTGAACCACTGTACCGCCCCGGAACACTGAGTCCCTGAACAGGAGGGGTCATGAAAGTCTACGGACCGCAGGAGATTCGGAACGTCACGCTTCTCGGCCACGGCGGCACCGGGAAGACCAGCCTCGCCTCGGCCATTCTCTATACGGCGAAGGCCGTGAACCGCTTTGGAAAGGTGGACGAGGGCACGGCCCCCACGGATTTCGAGCCGGACGAAATCGAAAAGAAATTCTCCGTCTCCACGAGCCTCGCCTTCGCCGAATGGAACAAGTGCAAGATCAATATCCTCGACACGCCCGGATACGGCAACTTCATCGCCGACGCCAGGGGCCCGATCCGGGTCTCGGACGCGGCGGTCCTGCTCGTGAGCGCGGTCTCCGGTGTGGAGGTCATGACCAACAAGGCCTGGGAGTACGCGGAGGAGTTCGGCGTACCCAGGATCTTGGCGGTCAACAAGATGGACAGGGAAAACGCCTCCTTCGAACGCGCCTTGAAGTCCATCCACGAGAATTTCGGCCGCCTTGCCGTCCCCGTGTTTCTTCCCCTGGGGGAGGAGAAGCACTTCGAGGGCGTGGTGGACCTCATCCACGGGAAGCTCCACCGTTATGCCGCCGACGAGTCCGGTCAGTACAAGGAGGAGGCAATCCCGGCCGACCTCCAGGAGGAGGCCTCCCGCCGGCGCTCGGAACTGGTGGAGATGGTCGCGGAACTGGACGAGAAACTGATGGAGAAGTACTTCGAGGCCGGGGATCTGACCCCCGAGGAGCTCACCGCGGCCCTCCGGCTGGGCGTGGCCCAGGACAAGATCTTCCCGGTCCTCTGCCTTTCGGCCACAAGGAACGTGGGCGTGGCCGACGTGCTCAACTTCCTCACTGAATTCGCTCCGTCCGCCTCCGAACGGCCCCTCTTCTCCGCTACCCCCAAGGAGGGAGCGGAGCCGGAGACGGTGCCCGCCGACCCGGCGGCCCCCGCCAGTCTGTTCGTCTTCAAGACGATCTCGGACCCCCAGCAGGGCCGGATATCCATCTTCCGGGTCGTGTCGGGCAAGATCAACGGGGATTCGGTCCTGACGAATCCGGCCCGCGGGAGCCAGGAACGCATGGCGGGGCTCTTTCACCTGAGGGGCAAGGAACACGTGAAGTGCGAAGAGATCGCGGCCGGGGACATCGGGGCCGTGATGAAGCTCAAGGAGACCTTCACCGGCGACACCCTGGCCGCCAAGGAGCGGGTCCTCCAATTCCCCCCCGTGGCCTATCCCATCCCCGCCATTTCCTTCGCGGTGGAACCCAAGAGCCGCGGGGATGAGGACAAGATCATGGCCGCCCTCCAGCGGATGGTGGAGGAGGACCCGAACCTCAAGGTGGGCCGGGACCCCCAGACCCACGAAATGCTCGTTTCCGGATCGGGAAGCCAGCACGTGGAGGTCGTGGCCGCTCGGGTCCAGCGCCGATACGGCGTGGAGATGAACATCAAGCAACCCAAAGTCCCCTACAAGGAGACGATCAAGGGCAAGGCGGAGGTTCACGCGCGTCACAAGAAACAGACCGGCGGCCACGGACAGTTCGCCGACATCCACATCCGAATGGAGCCCCTGCCCCGGGGAGGAGGATTCGAGTTCAAAGACGAGATCTTCGGCGGCGCGGTCCCTCGGAATTTCATCCCGGCCGTGGAGAAGGGGATGGTCGAATCCCTGGAGAAGGGCGTTGTGGCCGGCTATCCCGTCGTGGACCTGCGCATCACCCTCTTCGACGGGGGGTTCCATCCCGTGGACTCCTCCGAAATGGCCTTCAAGATCGCGGCCCACATGGGGTTCAAGGAAGCCATGGAGAAGTGCAAGCCGACGATCCTGGAGCCGGTCATGGGGGTGGAGGTGGTGGTCCCCGAGGAGTGCATGGGTGACGTCATGGGGGACCTCAACAGCCGAAGGGGCCGCATCCTCGGCATGAATCAAAAGGGCGGGAACCAGGTCATCAAGGCCCAGGTTCCGCTCTCCGAGATGCTGACCTACGCCTCGACCCTGAAGTCCCTCACGGCGGACCGGGGGACCTTCGCCATGGAGTTCTCCCAGTACGAGGAGGTTCCCGCTCTGATCCAGCAGAAGATCGTGGAGGAAGCCAAGAAGGCCGCCGAAGCGGAATAGGGACCGCCAACGGAATCCCAAAGGTCGGGGGTGGGCGTCTGTCCGCCCCCGCCTTTGTCTTGACAGATAAGGCCGAAATCCCGTATTATTAACAGTTGCGCGCGGGTGCGCGCCGACGAGGAGGCGCCTTTGCTGGCCATTCGCTTGAAGAGGATCGGAAGGAAGCACCGCCCCTACTACCGGCTGGTGGTTTCGGACAGCCGTAACCGGCCCGGGGGGAAGAACGTGGATGAAGTCGGACACTACGATCCCCTGCCGGATCCCTCCGAGCTGAAGGTGGACCTTCAGCGCGTGGACTACTGGCTGGCCCGGGGAGCGAGGCCCTCGGCCCAGGTGGCGCGGCTCATCGACATCACCCGGAAGAACGCCCAGGTCTGACCCCGCTCCCGGCGCTGGAGCCCCCTCCGCGCCTTCGGGGTTCCGCTGCCGGCCTTGCCCGCTCCGATGAGACTCGTTGCCGTTGCCCGCGTAAAGGGTCCCCGCGGGGCGCGGGGCCAGATGTGGGTCGAGCCGTACCGAGAAGGGCTGGAGGAGAAGACCGCCGGAGAGCCGGTCTGGGCCGGCTCCAGTGCGGAAGGTGCGCGCGCCTTGCCCTTCAAGGAGTTCTTCACCTACGCCAAGGGGTCCGTTCTGGCCCTCGACGGGGTGAAAACGCCGGAAGAAGCCGAGGGACTCCGGGGACTGGAAATTTTCCTGCCCGAGGAAGCGGTCCCTTCGGAGGACCCGGACGCTTTCTTCACCGACGAGGTCCTCGGGCTTTCGGTTACGGATGCCCGGAGGGGCCGGATCGGGACCGTCGTCGGGGTCGATGCGGGGAAGGCCTACTGGGTGATCCGGGCCCGGGGCGAAGGGGGTGAATTCGAGGTGCCGGCCGTGAAGGGGCTGGGAGTGGCGGTGGATCGGTCGGGCGGAGCGGTCAGGGTGGACCTTCCGGACGGATACCCGGGACTCGGGGAAGGAAGCGATGCGGATTGACGTGCTGACCCTTTTCCCCGAGATGCTCGAGGGATTCCTCGCGCATTCCATCGTGAAGAGGGCCCGGGCGGCCGGAGTGGTGGACGTCCGCCTGCACAACTTCCGCGACCACGCGTCCGACAAGCACCGGACGGTGGACGATTCGCCCTTCGGCGGTGGTCCGGGAATGGTCCTCAAGCCCGAGCCCATCTTCGCCGCCGTCGAGGCTCTGCGGGCCGAGACGGGAGGGGACATGCCGCTGGTCTACCTGTCCCCCAAAGGGGAGCGCTTCACCCAAACCCTCGCGGAGGAGTTCTCCCTCCTGCCCCGGCTGGGACTCCTTTGCGGCCGGTACGAGGGACTCGATCAAAGGGTGGTGGACCACCTCGTGGACCGGGAGGTGTCCATCGGGGATTACGTTCTCTCCGGCGGCGAGCCCGCCGCGGCCGTCGTCCTCGACGCGGTCGTCCGGCTTCTGCCCGGCGCCCTTGGGGACGGAGCCTCCACGGAGGAGGAGTCCTTCCGGGGAGATCTGCTCGAATATCCGCACTACACCCGCCCGGCCGAATTTCGGGGTTGGGCGGTACCGGAAATCCTGCTCTCGGGGAACCACGAGGCCATCCGGAGATGGCGCCTCGATCAGGCCATCGAGACCACTCGGAAGAAGCGGCCGGACCTGCTCGTGGGCCGGGCCGCGCGGGAGGCATGCCATGAGTGAGAAAATCGGGTCGGTGGAAAAGGAAGGCCTTCGGGCCGACCTCCCCCAGTTCAAGGCCGGCGACACGGTCAAGGTCCACGTGAAGGTCCGGGAGGGGGAAAAGGAGCGTCTGCAGGTGTTTCAGGGCGTGGTCGTCGCCCGGAAGCACGGCGGCATCCGCGAGACGATCACCGTCCGCAAGATCTCCGGAGGGATCGGCGTGGAGAGGATCTTCCCGCTCCACAGCCCCATCGTCGATCGGATCGAGCTCGTGTCCGAAGGAAAGGTTCGACGGGCCAAGCTTTACTACCTCCGCGCCCTCAAGGGCAAGAAGGCGCGCATCGAGGAGGTGGGCAAGGCCTGAGGAGGGCCGGGTGCCCGACCTTCTCGCGCTCGAGCGGGACCTCTGGGCCCGGGGGTATCTGGCGGTGGCCGGCGTGGACGAGGCCGGCCGGGGGGCTCTCTTTGGCCCGGTGGTCGCCGCGGCCGTGGTTCTTGACCGGCGGAAGGACCTCTCCCTTTACCGCGATTCGAAGACGCTCTCGGAGGGAATGAGGGAGAGGCTGTACGGCCGGTTGGTGGCCGACGGCCACCGCTTTTCCACCGGTTTCTCCACCTGCGAGGAAATCGACGCGACGGACATCCTGAGGGCCTCCCTCCAAGCCATGGCCCGGGCCCTTGACGGCCTGGGCGCGCCCCGGCCGGACTTCGTGCTGGTAGACGGCCCTCACTATCCTGAGGTATCCTTGACGGGACGAGCCGTCGTACAGGGAGACGGGTGCTCCGCGAGCGTAGCGGCCGCCTCCATCGTGGCCAAGGTCACGAGAGACCGGCTCGTAAGGGATTTGGACCGCCAGTTCCCGGGATACGGGCTCGGGCGGCACAAGGGGTATGCCACGCAAGGCCACCTCGAGGCCCTGCGTAGGTTGGGGCCCACGCCGATGCACCGGCGAACCTTCCGCGGCGTGGGGCAGGAGACGGCCTGATGGCCCTGGACCGAGCGAAGACCAAGGCCAACGTGGACAAGTTCTTGCGGGCCAACCGCATCCAGGACGCCGTCCGCGAACTCCAGAAACTCGCCGAAGACAATCCACGGGACATCCAGACCCTCAACCAGATCGGCAACCTGTACCTTCGCCTGGGAAACAAGACCGCCGCCGTGCCCATGCTCATCAAGGTGGCGGAACTCTACGCGAAGGACGGCTTCGCCACGAAGGCCGTCGCCTCCCTGAAGATCGCCACCCGGGAGCAGCCGGAGAACCTCCAGGCCTGGGAGATGCTGGGTTCCCTGTCGGAACAGCAGGGCTTCATCCGGGAGGCGAGGCTCGCGTACGATCAGGTCGGCCGGCTCGTGGGCCAGAGCGGGAACCTCGACGCGCTCATCCGGGTCCAGCGGAAGGTGCTCGACCTGGAGCCCGAGAACATCAAAATCCGCGTCCAGGTCGGGGACAACCTCCTCAAGCTCGGGAGGACCGACGAAGGCGTTCGAGAGTACCTGAAGGCCGCGAACCAGCTCGTCTCGGAGGGCCTCCTGAAGGAGGCCGCCAGGCTCTTCGAACGGGCCCTTCAGCTGAGCCCGGACAACATCCGGCCGCTCGAGGGCCTGGTCAAGAAGCTCCTCTCGAGTCAGCAGGCCCAGCATGCCCTGGAAATCCTGGACACCCTCCTCGAGAAGCACCCGGACGCCGAGTCCCTCCTCCTCCTCAAGATCGACGCCCTGAGCGAAACCCAGCGGGGCAAGGAGGCGGAAGGCCTTTGCCTGCGCCTCCTGAAGTCCCGGCCCGACAGCGTCGCGGCTCATAGCCGGCACATCAAGCTCCTGGTCGGCGCAAACCGCCACAGCGAGGCCTTCGCCGCCCTGGGGACCTGGGGGAAAACCTGCGATCCAGTCCGCCTGGCCGACGTGGAAGCCCTCCTCAACGAGGTGCTCTCCCACGCTCCCGGCAATCTGGAGGGTCTCAAGGGGCTCGCCGATGTGGCGAGGAGGTCGGGGGACGCCCGCCGACTCCTCGCCGCCCTGTCCAACCTCGCCGCCACGGCCGAGGAGCAGAGGAGCGACCAGGAGGCCCGGGCGGCCGTGGAAGAAATGGTCCGGATCGATCCGGCCAACCCCCTCTACCAGGAGAGACTCGAACGCCTGCGGGGAGGAGGGGCTCCCGTCGCTCCCGCGCCTCCCCCGGCGCCTCCGAGGCCGGTTCCGGCCGCCGCCCCCCCTGTTTCCGAACCGGAGGATCTGTCGGCATCGGCGGAGGAAACGGGCGAACTCGAGATCGAGATCGACGTGGGCGACCTCCAGATGGAGCAGGCGGATGTCACCGCCTCCCTCTCCTCGGGCCCCCCGCGGCTTCCCGCGGAGGAGCCCCCTCCACCCTCCCCGATGCCGCCGGCCCAGCCGGGGAGGCCGGAGGGCCCTTCCGAAACGCCCCCGCCGGGACCCTCGGGCAAGGTGTTCACCCCCCGGGAGGCCGAGGCCATCCGCGAACAGCTCACGGAGGCCGAGGTCTTCCTGAAATACGGGTTCGCGGACAAGGCCATCGCCGAACTGCAGGCCATTCTCCGCAAGGCGCCGGACCACGTCCACGCCCACCAGAAACTCATCTCCATTTTTCGGAAGCAGAAGAAGCCCGACAAAGCCGTGCGGCAGATTCTGAAGCTCGCCCGCGTCTTCGAAATCCAGGGGGATCGGGAAACCCGGGACAATCTCGTCGAAGAGGCGCGCGCCCTGGACCCCAACAGCGAGGCCCTCCGGGAGTTCCTCGAGCCCGCCAAGGCCCAGAGCGCCGTTCGGCCAGGACTGCCGGAACTCGATCTGGATCTGCTTCTCCCCGCGGCGGCGGCCCCCCGCCGGGAGCCCGCGGACCTCGAAGTCGAGATCTCTCTGGACGAGGTTGGCGGAACGCCCCTCGAAGAAGAGCCCCGAGTGGAGCCGGTGGAGGAACCGCCGGTTCAGGAAGAGCTCCTGGGCGAAATGGCGCCTTCCGAGGAGCCGTCTCCCGAGGAGCCGCACCATCCCCAAGCGCCCGAAGCGGAGGTCCCCTCTTTTTCCCTGCATCTGGCGGAGGAGGAGATCCGAGCCGACGCCGAACTCACGGAGAGCCTGGAAGAGGCGGAATTCTACCTCAGTCAGGAGTTGTTCGGGGAAGCCAAGCGAGCCCTGGAAGGGCTCGAGGCGAGATGGGCCGGTCACCCGAGAGTGGTGGACCTCAGGCGCCGATTCGACGAGGCCGTTCAGGAGCCTCCCGCCCCCTTCGAACCCCTGGTGGAGGCGCCCGAGGAGGCGCCGCTCATCGAGTTCCCCGCTCCCGAATCGGCCTCCGGAGGTGATGGCCGGTCCGCCGACGAGTTCGTTCTGGATTCGGGGCCCGAGGAGGCCCTCTTGGAGAAGGACGCCTTCCCGGAGGCGCCTCTGGCCGATGTCGGACCTGCGGCCCTCGATGCGCCGCTCCAGGAAGAGGCGGAGGTCCTTCCGGAGGAAGCTCCCTCCCTGCCCGGGGTTGAGGCGGAGGAGGCGCCGCAGGAGGCTCCTGCCGCGGCCTCACCCAGGAGCCGGACCAAGCTCAGGGTGAGCCTGGAGGAACTCTTGCCCCCCGACGTGCTCGAGCGCGACCAGAAGGCCTTCACGGAAGAGTCCGGCAAGGACGAGTTCCTGGAGCTCGCCAACGAACTGGGCGCGGCCCTCGAAGGGCTCCAGTCCTCGGAGGAATCCCTCTTCGAGGAGACGCCGAAATCCCCCGAGGAGATGTCCTTCGAGGAGGTTTTCGAGGAGTTCAAGAAGGGGGTGGAAAAGAAGGTCGGCGAGGAGGATTACGCGACCCACTACAACCTTGGCATCGCCTACAAGGAGATGGAGCTCCTGGACGAGGCCATCGGCGAATTCCAGATGGCGGCGAGGTCTCCGCAGTACTTCGTGGAATGCTGTTCCATGCTGGGGATCTGCTTCCGGCAGAAGGGGCTGCTGGAACTGGCGGAGAAGTGGTATCGAAAGGGACTTACGGCCCAGGGGTTCCCGGAGGAGGTCATGACGGGCATCAAGTACGACCTCGCGGACACCCTGGAGGAAATGGGAAACGCGGAGGAGGCGGGCGCCCTCTTCCGCGAGGTGTACGCCTCCGACGCCAACTACCGGGACATCCGAAGCCGGATCAAGAGGTTGTCCGGAAAATAGGCCCCCCGAGCCAGCCCGGATCCATTGAGAAGGTCCCCCTCAGGACCGTTCCCACGCGCAGACCCGAACCCGGCCGGCGAGATCGCGCAGGGAGAACTTCCAGATCAGATCCCCGTGCAGGCTCCTGAGGGCGCGGACTCGTCGCGCCTGGGCCGCTCCGATTTCGCACAGGAGATGGCCCCCCGGCCGGAGCGCCCGGGCGGACCAGCCCGCAAGGGCCCGGTAAGGGGACAGGGGGTCGGGGCCGCAACGCAGGGCCTGCGGGGGTTCGAATCGGCGCACCTCTGGGGGAAGGTCATCCCACTCCGGATCCGTCACGTAGGGGGGGTTGCTGAGGACGAGGTCCAGCCCTCCGGCGAAAGGAGGCCGAAGGAAGTCCCCCTGGACCAGGCAGACGTTGGGTCGGCCGGACAGATTGGCGCGGCTCCAGGCCAGCGCTTCCCGCTCCCGCTCCAGCCCGATGAACGCGGCGTCGGGCCTCTCGACGGAAAGGGCGAGGAGAACGGCCCCGGACCCGGTTCCCGCCTCGACGATCCTCGGCGCGGTTCGTTCTTGCAAGAGGCGCAGGGCCGATTCCACGAGGTGCTCCGTCTCGGGCCTGGGGATCAGGCATCCGGGACCCACCCGCACCTTCAGCCCCCAGAATTCGTGGAATCCCCGGATGTACTGGAGGGGTTCCCGGCTCTCGCGGCGGGAGAGGAGGCTTTGGAGCAGGGCGAGCGACGACGGCGGGATGGCCCTCTCCGGGTGCGCGAGGACCTCCGCCTTGTCGGACTGCAGAGCCTGCGCCAGGAGAAGCAGCGCGTCCCGTCCCGGGTGGGGAACGCCCGAGGCCCTCAGGCGTCCGTGAGCTTCCCGGAGCCACTCCCCCGCGTCCACGGCCCCTCACCTCCCCTAGGGTTTTACGGAGGCGTCCACCAGCTCGATGCTCAGGTCCCTTGCGGCCTCGAAGATCCGGTCGTCCCGGTAGAACTCGCCGAAGACGATGCGGCGGATCCCCGAAGAGGCGAGGAGCTTGAAGCAGGTCCAACACGGTGAAGCGGTGATGTAGGCCGTGGCGCCGTCGGTGGAAACCCCGTGCTTGGCGGCCTGGACGATGGCGTTGGCCTCGGCGTGGCTCGTCCGCTCGCAGTGGCCGTTCACCATCATGTGACCCGCTTCGTCGCAGTGGGGCAAGCCCGCCACGGACCCGTTGTAGCCCGTCGCGATGATGTACTTGTCCTTCACGAGGACGCACCCGACGTGTTTCCGGTCGCAGGTGGCCCGGCTCGCCACCTCCCTCGCGATATCCATGAAGTACTCGTCCCAGGACTTTCGCATGCGCCAGACCTCGCCGATGGGCCCCTATGCTAGCATAGCCGGGGCGGATCTCGTCAGGGCGGGCGCCAGAACCCCCTAGGCCGGAAGGGTCGGGGGAACGGGGAGCGTTTGCCCGGAAGGGATCCGCCGGAGCGCGAGGCGGATATGTACGTGGATGTCCATTGTCACCTCTTGCCCGGGGTGGACGACGGCGCGGCGGACTGGGCCGAATCCTCGGCCATGCTCACCCAGGCCCGCGAGGAGAAGGTGTCGGCCCTCTGCGTGACGCCCCATATGTGGCCGGACCGCTATCCGAACCGCCCCGGGGACCTCCGGGAGGCATTCCGCGCCTGGTCGGAGAAGGCCTCCGGCCGGGGAATCGAACTTCACCTCGGAGGCGAGGTCCATTTCCGGCCGGACCTGGCCGAAGCGTGGTCGGCCGGTGACCTGCTTCCCCTGGGCGAGAGGGCCGCCTACGTCCTCGTGGAGCTCCCGCTTCTCCTTTGTCCTCCCGGGGTGGAGGAGGTTCTGTACCGGCTTCGGCTCGCCGGCGCGGAACCCGTCCTGGCGCACCCGGAGCGCTACCCCTACGCCCAGAGGGATCCCGGCCGCCTTTCGGGGATCGCCGAGGCGGGGATACCCTTCCAGCTCACCTGCGCCAGCGTGGCGGGCCACTTCGGCTCGGCGGTTCAAAAGGCCTCCTTCGCCTTCCTGGAGCGAGGGTGGGTCCACGTGATGGCCTCCGACGCGCATTCTCCAACGGGCCGCAGGCCCGTCTTCCGGGAGGCCGTGGAGGTCGTGGTCCGGCGGTACGGCCGTGAGGCCGCCCGGCGCCTGTGCGTGGCCAATCCGCGGAGGCTCCTGGATGGCGAGGCCGTTCAGCCCGTCCTCTGCGCGGTTCGGAAGCGTGGGCTTTGGCGCTCCTGAAATGAGCCTGCGTGACGAAGTCCTTTCGCTCCTGGAAAGCCGGCCCGAGGAGGGGTTCACCCTGAATCGGATGGCCTCCGAACTCGGTTTCACGGGCAAGAAACGGTATGCCCTGGAGGGGATCGTCCGCGCGCTGGAAGCCCAGGGCCTCGTGGAGAGGGCGAGGCGCCTCGTGCGTCTCTCTCGCCGCCCCCGGGCCGTCGCCGGAACCTTTCACGCGGCGCGGGGCGGCTTCGGCTTTCTCACCCCGGATGCGGGCGGGGAAGACCTCTTCGTACCTCCGGGGAAGACGGGCGGGGCCCTGGAGGGAGACCGGGTCTCGGCCCACGTGGTCCCGGGACGGGGGCGAGGGGGCCGGCCCGAGGCCCACGTGGCGCGGGTCCTTTCCAGAACCGCCCGCCCAGTTATCGGGATTGTCCAGTCGGGGAGGGTCCTTCCCTTCGGCGGTTCCCAGCCATCCATCGCCCTGAGAGAGTGGGCCTCACTGGAGGGTCGAGTGGTGGCCGTGGTTCCCGAGGCAGGGGCGGATCTTGCCGCGGCCTCTTCCGCCGTCCTCCTGGGAGACCTCGACGATCCCAGCACCCCGGTTCGGGCGGCCGAAGGGCGGTTTGGATTGGATGCCCAGTTCCCACCGGAGGTGGAGGCCGAGGCCCTGGCCTCCGCCGAGGGTGCCGATTTCATCGAGGGGCGGAGGGACTTGAGGGACCTGCCCACCCTGACCCTCGATCCGGCCGACGCCAAGGACCACGACGACGCGCTATCGGTCCGCCGCGAGAAGGAGGGGTACCGGCTCTGGGTCCACATCGCGGACGTCTCCCATTTCGTCCGCCGCGGGACGGCCCTGGACCGGGAGGCGCGCCGCCGCGGGAACAGCGTCTACCTTCCGGGAACGGTCTACCCCATGCTCCCCCGCGCCCTCTCGGCGGATGCCTGTTCGCTTCTCGAGGGGCGAGACCGCCCCGCCGTAACCGTGGACCTCACGGTGGATCCCTCGGGCCGCGTGCGAAGGGCGGGCTTCTACCGAAGCGTGATTCGCGCCGACCAGGTCCTTTCCTACGAGGAGGCCCAGACGCTGCTGGAGGAGGCGCCTCCCCGCGAAGCCACGGACCTCGTGCGCCTCCTCCGGGACGCGCGGGACCTATCCAGGGCCCTTTTCAAGCACCGGCTCTCATTGGGCTCCCTCGATCTGGACCTCCCCGAGGCCAGCCTGCGCTTCGGCCTCACGGGGCGAGTCGAGGACGTCCTTCCCTCCGTGCGCCTCGCGACGCACCGGCTGGTGGAGGAGGCCATGCTCGCGGCGAACGTGGCCGTGGCGCGCGAGCTGGCCAGGAGAGGGAGCCTCGCCCTCTTCAGGGTCCACGATCCTCCGGACCCCGAAAAGCTGGAGGCCCTCCGGCCCCTGCTGAACGCCCTGGGGCTCGGCGCGGCGGGCATGAGGGACCTTTCCGATCCCAGGGCCCTCCAGACCCTGCTCCGGCGCTGCGAGGGCCACCGCGCCGCCAAGATCGTCTCCTATCTCATCCTGAGGGCCATGGCGCAGGCCCGGTACGCACCTGCGCCGAGGCTTCACTACGGGCTGGGATTTCGCACCTACTGCCACTTCACATCGCCGATCCGCCGTTATCCCGATCTGATCGTCCACCGGGCCCTGCTGGGAGAAGAAACCGAGAAGGAAGAAGCCGTCGAGGACCTCGCGAACCACTGCTCTTCGACGGAGAGGGCGGCGGACCTCGCAGAGCGGGAAGTGGTCAGCTGGCACCAGATGGCGTTCCTCTCCGGGCGCCTGGGAGACACCTTTCAGGCCATCGTGCTCGGCTTCACGCGCTTCGGGGCCCGCATCGAACTGGTGGACCATCTCATCGAGGGGGTCTGTCCCTTTGCGCTCATGGAGGGGGATTACTTCACCGTGGAGCGCGACGGCCTGGCGGCCAGGGGTCGGTTCAACGGGGCGCGGATTCAGGTCGGCGACCTTTTTCCGGTGCGGCTGGTCCGGGTGGACCGTCTGATGGGGGAGGCGCACTTCGCGCCCGAAGGGTGGCCGCCTCCGGCTCGCGGGCCGGGCCGGCGGCGCCGGGGAGGCCCGACTCGCGTATAATAGAATCCGCGGTCCCCGGGGCCGCGCATCTCGGTTGGGGGACTCCCGATGCGGATCAAACCACTGAAGATCGACACCTACCGCGAGTACATCCTGTACCTGAGAAAGGACTCGGACCTGTGTCGGGCCCAGGGATTCGGGGCCCTGTCGAAGGTGGAGGTCGTGGCCGACGGAAGAAGCATCGTGGGCGTCCTCGACGTGGTCGACGAGCCGTTCCTTGCCCCCGACGAAATCGGCCTGTGCGAGTACGCCTTCAAGAAGCTGGGGCTTCCCGCCGGCACCGAGGTGGTGGTGCGCCATCCCGACCCGGTCCGGTCGGTGGAATTGATCCGCCGGAAGATCCACGGCGAGGTGCTCAGCGCCGAGGACTACCGGTACATCGTCCAGGACATCGTGAAGAACCGGTACTCGAAGGTCGAACTCACGGCCTTCGTCGTCTCCACGGCCCAGGGCGGGATGGACCGGGACGAGATCGCCTACCTCGGCCAGGCCATGGTGGACGCCGGGGAAAAGCTCTCGTGGGGCCGGGACATGGTGGTGGACAAGCACTGCATCGGCGGCGTTCCGGGAAACCGGACCACCATGCTCGTGGTTCCCATCGTGGCGGCGTACGGGCTCACGATCCCCAAGACCTCCTCCCGAGCCATCACCTCACCCGCGGGCACGGCCGACACCATGGAGGCGATCGCGGAGGTGAACCTGAGCCTGGACCGGCTGAAGGAGATCGTGCGGGAGGAGAACGGTTGCCTGGCCTGGGGAGGCTCCTTCGCCCTCTCCCCGGCGGATGACATCATCATCTCGGTGGAGCGTCCCCTCAACATCGACGCGCCCGGCCAGATGATCGCTTCCATCCTCTCCAAGAAGGCCGCGGCGGGCTCCACTCACGTCCTCCTCGACATCCCGGTGGGGCCCACCGCCAAGGTCACGAGCGCCGCCCACGCGGTTCAGCTCCGCAAGCTCTTCGAATACGTCGGGGAACGGATGGGCCTCCACGTGGAGGTTCTGATCACCGACGGCTCCCAGCCCATCGGCAGGGGCGTGGGTCCGGCCCTGGAGGCCCGGGACGTGCTCCGGATCCTGGAGGGGGCGCCCGAGGGGCCGGCCGACCTGAGGGAGAAGGGGCTCGAACTCGCCGGCCGGGTCATCGAATTCGACCCGAAGGTGCGCGGGGGGGCGGGACGCGCCTTGGCCGAGGAGATTCTCACCTCCGGCCAGGCGCTGGACAAGATGCGGCGAATCATGGCCGCGCAAGGGCCCAGGACACCCGCGGTCCCCGGGGCGTTGACCCGGGAAGGCCGGTCGCCTCGCTCGGGCAGGATCGCGGCCCTGGCCAACCACCTCGTGGCCAAGTGCGCCAAACTCGCGGGGGCTCCCCTGGACATGGGCGCGGGCGTGGACCTTCTCAAGAAGGTGGGCGACGAGGTGCGCCAGGGAGAGCCCCTCTTCCGGATCCACGCCGAGCAGGAGGCGGACCTCGGCTTCGCCTGGGAGTACTGGGAGCGCCACCCGGAAATGTTCGTGGTGGAGTGAGCGCGAGAAATCCTCGGGGGATTCCATGGGACACGTGGCGGAAACGGCGGCCCGGATCCGCTCCCTGGAGATCCAGGGGGCCAACGCCATCGCCAAGGCGGCCCTCGAGGCGCTGGCGAGGGACATCGCCCGCGACCCGGCCACGGACCGGCGCGAGGCGGCCTCCCTGCTGGTCTCCGCCCGCCCGAACGAGCCCATGCTGCGCAACCTGTTGGCGGCGTTCTTGGGGGCCCTCGGAGATCCGGCCTCTTCCCTTGAACTGGCCGCGGAGCTTCTCGAGCGGGTGCGGGCCGACGAGGAGGCGCTGGCGGCGGCGGGCGCCGACCTCGTTCTCGACGGGATGACGGTGTTTACGCACTGCCATTCCTCCTCCGCCGTCTCCATCCTTCGGGAAGCCCACAGGCGAGGGAGGCGCTTCAAGGTCTTGAACACGGAGACCCGTCCTCGGTACCAGGGGCGCATCACGGCTTCGGAGCTCGCGTCGGATGGCGTGGAAGTCGTGCACATGGTGGACTCCGCCGCCAAGTACGCGCTGGACGGCGCCGATCTCTTCCTCTTCGGCGCCGACGCGATCCTTCCCTCCGGGTACCTCATCAACAAGGTGGGCACGGGGATCTTTTGCGTGGTCGCCAGCCGGTACGACGTGCCCACCTACTGCGCCACCCTGACCCTGAAGGTGGTCAGGGACCGGGCGGACGAGAGGGTGGAGGAGCGGGATCCTCGAGAGGTCTGGCCGGAAGCTCCGCCCGGGGTCCGGGTCTTCAATCCGGCCTTCGATAAGGTACACTTGAAGTACATCACCGCCTTCGTCACCGAGAAGGGGCTCGTCAAGGATGTCCTCGCCCAGGAGTGGAACCCCGTACGGGACGGAAGGCCCTAGAGGAGCGCGCATGTCCTTCGACCATCCCTACCTGGACCTTGGGGCGAGCCCGAGAGAAGACGATTTGCTGTGCCTGTTCGACGTGACGCCCGCCGAAGGTGTTTCCATGGAAAAGGCGTGCAACGCCCTCGCGGCCGAATCTTCCATCGGGACCTGGACGGACGTTGGAACCCTCTCTCCCGACCTGCGTGAGCGGCTCAAGGCGAGGGTCCTCTCCATCGATAAGTCCAGGGTCTGCGTGGCGTACGGGGCCTGCCTGTTCGAACCCGGGAACATGGCCCAGATTTACTCTTCCGTGGCCGGGAACATCTTCGGCATGAAGGACGTTCGGCGGCTGAGGCTCGCGGCGATCTCGTTCCCCGAGGCGCTTCGGGACGCCTTCCCCGGGCCCGGGATGGGCATCCGCGGGATCCGGGAGGCCCTCCAGATCTTCGACCGCCCCCTGGTGGGGACCATCGTCAAACCGAAGATCGGGCTCTCGCCCAAGGAACAGGCCCAGGTCCTCTACGAGGCCATGGCGTCTGGATGCGACGTGGTCAAGGACGACGAAAACCTCACCTCGCAGGCATTCTGTCCCTTCGAGGAGCGCCTGCGCGCCTGTCTCGACGCCACCCGTCGCGCCGAGGACGCCACGGGCCAGGCGAAGGCCTACATCCCCAATGTCACCGCCCCCACGGAGGTCATGCTCAAGCGGGCGGGACAGGTGTCGCACCTTGGAGGGAAGGTCGCCATGGTGGACCTCGTGACGGCCGGCTGGTCGGGCGTCCAGAGTCTGAGGGGCGTCGGGTTTCCGCTCATCCTCCACGGGCATCGGGCCATGCACGCCGCCTTCACGCGACTTCCCGACCACGGCATCGCCATGGCCGTCCTGTCACGGTCAGCCCGCCTCGCCGGCATCGACCAGCTGCACGTGGGGACGGCCGTGGGCAAGATGGCCGGCGGCAGAGCCGAGGTGCTCGCCTCGATCCGAGCCCTCACGTCCACGGGAAGGGACGATGCGCCCGACACGGTTCCCCAGAACTGGAAAGGGACGGCGGCCTCCATGCCCATCGCCTCGGGAGGACTCCATCCGGGCCATATCCCCGAGGTCTTGGCCATGTTCGGGCGGGACGTCATCCTCCAGTTCGGAGGAGGCATCCACGGCCACCCCGGCGGCACGGCGGCGGGGGCCAAGGCGGTGCGGCAGGCACTGGACGCGAGTCTTGCGGGACTCTCCCTCGAGGAAGCCGCCGGGTCCGCCCCCGAGCTCAGGACGGCGCTGGACGCCTGGAAAGGGGGGGCATGAGCGTTCTTCTTCTGGTTTCCAAGGACGCCGAGCTGAAAGGCCTGGTGGAGAGCGTCGCGTCCACGGGGTGGAAGCTCCTCGAAGCGACCTCACCCGCCATGGTCATTCAGCTTCTCCAAGGCGCGACGCCGACGGTCATGGTGGCCGACATGCACCTGGTCGGCGTGGAGGGTCTCAATTTTCTGGACGCCGTCTGCCGCCGGACGGACCCCCCGCTCCCCCTCGTCCTCGTGGCCCCCGCGGCGGCGGATGCATCCGTCCGGCGCAAGGCGGTCTCCCTCAAGGTGTTGGCCCTGCTCGATCGGCCTTTGTCCCAGGAGGACCTGAGGACCGTTCTCGCGCCCTTCGCCCCCGCGGAGGTCCCTTTGCGCATGTCCCTTCTGGAGTGCCTGGGGGCCGGTTTCACCGATTTCACGGCCCGGGAGATCACCCTGGGGGGGGAGTTCGGAACCCTCTCCCTGCTCTTCGGGAAGGGAAGCCTCTGGACCATCCGCCATGTTCTCTACCCAGAGCGGTATGTGCAGGTGCTCCGTGAGCGAGGCCTGGAGGTCGGGCTGGATGAGGGGGACCCCTACCTTTCCGTCGCTGGGGCCGAGGAGCGCCTCGGTCCCTCCCCCGCGCTGCTCGCAGCCAAGCAGTCAGTGCTCCTCTCCACCCTCGCAGGATGCTCGCCCCACCAGGCCCTGGAAATCCGCACCGAGGACGCGGTGATTCCCGAGGGCCTGGTTCCCGTGGACATTCCCTCCATCTTGGTCCCGCTCATGGAACACGCGCCGGAGGAGGCCCTCAACGTTCTGTGGTCCGAGGGGTTTCGGGTGCGGACCTCCGGGAGCACGATCCCGGAGGACCTCGCCATCCGGCCGGAGCACGGGTTCATCCTGTCCCAGTGCGGCGAGCCCCGGAGCCTGAAGGACCTCTCCGTCACCGGCATCCTCACCCGCAAGCAGGTCGGTTCCGGGGTCTATCTCCTGTGCATGCTGGGGCTTCTGTCCCCCGAACCGGAGGTGGAACCCCCCTTCCGACTCGAAGCCCTTCGCGTTTCCCTGGAGGAAGCCGAAGGTCGGATCCGCCGCCAATCCGAGGCCATCCAGTCCCTCCTGAGGAGCCTGCAGGTACCGGGCCAGAATCCATACCAGATCCTGGGCGTCCCCCCCGACGCCACGCCCGCCGAGGCCCAGCGGGCATCGGAGGCCCTTCTGAGGCGCCTCAGCCCCGAGATGCTGCATCCGGAGGTGTTCCGAAGGCACCAGAGGGACATCCTGCTGATCAAGGCGAAGGCAAACGAAGCCCAGCTCCTGATCCAGACCGCGTACTTCCAGTCGCGGAAAGGAGGGTTGGAGGCCCCGGCCGATTCCAAGCCCTCCGCCCCGGCCGAGGGGAGCGCCTCCGGGGAGAGCAGGAAGGCGGAGGCCGCCAAGATGCTTGGGTTGGCACGGGAATACCTGGAGCAGGACCAGGCCTACGAAGCCTCCCAGTACCTCAAGGTGGCCCTCTTTCACGACCCCGCCTCGGCCCCGGCGCACTTTTTGATGGCCAAGATCTACGAGAGGAATCCCTCTCAGAGGGCGAGGCACATGGCCGAGCGGGAGTACCTCCAGGCCACGCAACTGGATCCAAAGAACATCGACTACCTCCTGGACCTGGCCGAATTTTACAAGGACAACGGGCTCCTGGCCCGCTGCCGGGCCTTTCTCGACAAGGCCCAGGCCATCGAGTTGCGGCACCCCCGGGCTCTGTCTATCCGCAAGGCGATCAAGGGGATGTGAGTGGAGGCCGGTCCTTTGAATGGAAGCGAACCACGAACCTCTGGCCCAGGCGAAAAACTTAACCCATTAGATTGGATATGACCCCGAAAACTTGACTTTTCAAAGGGCGTTCGATAGACTTTAATGGAGAACAGGTCTCGCGTGAGAGGGGAGAGAACGATGCGAATTCGGTTGCGGTACCTCTTGCTCCTCGCGCTGTGTGGGGTGCTCGCGCTCGGCTCCACCGTGAGCGCTTCCGCCCAGAGCGCGGAGGAGCCGAAGCCATCCGAGGGCGTTGCCCCGCAATCCGTTCCCCCGGAGGTCCAGGAGAAGGCCAAGACGTACAAGGGTTCTCCCGCGCCGCCGCGGGATCTGAAGCGTGAGGCGGACGGCCATTGGACCCCTTACGTCATGCCCGAAAAGCCGCCGGAGGGTGCGGAGGTGTACACGATTCAACCGGGAGACACCCTCTCGGGTCTGGCCCAGCAGAAGTTGGGAACGTGGCTTCTTTGGCCCCAGATCTGGGACCTTAATCCCTACATCAAGGACGCGCACTGGATCTATCCCGGAGACCCCCTGTACATCCAGAAACCTCAGGTGATCCAAGAGGAGATCCCCCTGGCCGACCAGGGTGCGGGCCCCTCGGAGACGGTTCCCGAGGGGACCTCGGCCGAGGAGGCTCTCCAGCTGGAGGAAGAGGCGCCGATTCCGCCCGTCAGCGAATACGACGTCTACTGCTCCGGGTTCATCCAGAGGGACTTCCAGCGGCCGCATTTGTCCGTGGCGGGCGGTCCCATACCCAGCCGGGAGTCGCTTTCGAAAGGGGACGTGGTCTACCTCAACGAGGGCAAGGCCGAGGGTCTGGAGAACGGGCAGCAATTCTTCGTCATTCAGGAAGGCGCGAGGGTGGTCCATCCGGACACGGGCAAGGGCCTCGGCCGCATCCTCAGGCGGACGGCCCAGGTCCGCGTGGTGGCCGCCCAGGAGCACGCCTCCATCGCCGAAGTGGTTCAGTCCTGCGACGTCGTCCGGCCGGGGGATTCTCTCGTCCCGTTCCGGCCCATCCCGATCCCCTGGAACATCCAAAAAAGCTCCCAGATCCCGCTTGAACTGCCTCCCACCGACAAGCCCTCCGGAAGGGTCGTCTGGTCCGAGGATCGGATGGAGAGCACCGGCCAGCACAACACGGTCTACATCGACATGGGATCGGATCGGCAGCTCCTTCCCGGAGACAAGGTCTGGTTTTTCCGCTTTCCGGCCAGTCAGGGAAGCCTGACGAGCGCCTGGAAGGACCTCTACCGGCAACAGAGCGTGGAGGTCAGCGATAACGACCTCTTCCGCCCCAAGAAGCGCGCCAAGTCCGGGGCGGTCGCGGAAGCCGACGAATCGAAGGGCGGGGACATGGGCGGGGAGGTCCTCGACCTCAGCGCCGGGGACCTCGGCACGATCCGGCATTTCCTGGGCGAGGGCGTGGTGCTCACGACCGAGCGGGAGACGGCCTGCGTGAAGGTGCTCAGTTCGCTGGGAGAGATTGGGATCGGCGACAGGGTCCTCCCCCAGTAGATTGGGCTTTCCAGCTTGAAAAACGGGGAGGGCGGCCAGAGCCGCCCTCCTCGTTTCATTCGGAGCCGCCCTCCGGCTGTCTGGCTTGCTTCAGGAACGGGTCCGGAGGGCCTCCAGACCGGGGAGAGCCTCGCCCGCCAGAAGTTCCAGCGTAGCTCCTCCGCCGGTTGAGATGTGGGAAATTCGTTCGGCCACGCCGGCCCGGTGGACAGCGGCCACCGAATCTCCCCCGCCCACCACCGTGACGGCTCGGGAATTCGCGAGGGCGCGGGCCACCGAAACGGTGCCCGCGTCGAAGGGGGGCCGTTCGAAGACGCCCATGGGGCCGTTCCAGAAGACGGTTCCCGCGGCGGCGGCGGCGGAGGCGAACTCGGCCGCCGTTTTCTGGCCGATGTCGAACCCGGCCAGGTGATCCGGCACCGAGGGCCCAACGACGGCCACGGCGGCCTCGGCCTCCTCCAATGAGGGAGCGGCCACGTGGTCCAGGGGGAGGAGTACGCGGATCCCCCGGCCTTCGGCCTCTTCGAGGATGTGAAGGCATTCCTCCTGAAGCGCGGGTTCGCACCGACTCTGCCCGATGGAGACGCCGCGGGCGAGAAGAAACGTGTAGGCCATGGCGCCGCCTATTCCCAGCGTGTCCACCTTGGCAAGAAGCCTGCGGAGGATCGGGAGCTTGTCGGCCACCTTCGCGCCGCCCAGGAACGCGGCGTACGGCCGGACCGGATCGGACAGGCGGTCCGAAAGGTACTCCAGCTCCCTCTGCATCAAGAACCCGATGGCCGGGTTCGGGAAGGCCTTGGGGAGGGCGCACACGGAAACATGGGCCCGGTGCGCGGCGCCGAAGGCATCGTTGACGTAGAGATCCGCCAGGTTGCGCAGGGCCTCCGCGAGCGAAGGGTCGCCCACGGTCTCGCCGGGCTCGTACCGTATGTTTTCGAGGAGAAGGACCTCTCCGGGTG
>JBFMHB010000006.1 GCA_040752915.1 Acidobacteriota bacterium | reverse complement strand
CCGAGGAGGCCGGAAAGGCCACCAAGGCCCCCAAGGTCCCGAAGGCCGCGAAGGGAGGCGAGCCGGCCGAGGCGTCCAAGGCCGCCCCCAAGGCCGCCCCCAAGGCCGCCCCCAAGGCCCCCGTGCCGCCGCCGCGGCTCCTTCTCCGGTACAAGGAGGAGATCCTGCCCAAGCTCCGCAAGGAGTTCGGGTACACGAGCGTCATGGCCGTGCCGCGGCTCACGAAGATCACGGTCAACATCGGGATCGGAGAGGCCAAGAGCGACATCAAGCTCCTGGACGAAGCCTCGGCGACCCTCACCGTGCTCGCCGGCCAGAAGGCGGCCGTGCGCCGGGCCCGGAAGTCCGTGTCGAACTTCAAGCTCCGGCAGGGCCAGCCCATCGGCGCCATGGTGACCCTCCGGGGATTCCGCATGTACGAGTTCCTGGACCGGCTCATCAGCCTGGCCATTCCCCGGATGCGGGACTTCCGCGGCGTGCCCGATCGCGCCTTCGACGGCCATGGCAACTACACGCTGGGGATCAAGGACCAGCTGATCTTTCCCGAAGTCGAGTACAACAAGATCACGCGTGCCATGGGCATGAACGTCACCATCGGCACGACGGCCAAGACGGACCCCGAGGCGAAGGCGCTCCTTGGGCTTTTCGGCATGCCGTTCCGCAAGTAGGGAGGTCTCAGAAGAATGGCCAGCATCCGCGCTTTCGCCAAGATGGCAAAGAAACCCAAGTTCGCGGTCCGCTACCACAACCGTTGCAAGCGGTGCGGTCGGCCCCGCGGCTACTATCGAAAATTCGCGCTCTGCCGGTGCTGCCTGCGCCAGCTCGCCCTCCAGGGCCAGCTCCCCGGTGTCACCAAGGCGTCGTGGTGAGGTGAAGCCATGAGTATGACGGACCCCATCGCCGACCTCCTCACGCGCATCCGCAACGGACTTCGCGCGAAGAAGAGCTTCGTGGAGCTTCCCTCCTCCTCCCTCAAGGTGGAGGTCGCCAAGATCCTCAAGGAGGAGGGTTACATCCTCAATTTCAAGGTCACGGAGGACGGGAAGCAGGGCATCCTGCGCCTGGACCTCAAATACTCGTCCGATGGGCGCCCCGTCATCGAGGGCCTGAGGCGCGAGTCGAGCCCCGGCCGGCGGGTCTACGTCGGGCGGGACGACATCCGCCCCGTGCTCGGGGGACTGGGAACGGGCATCCTGACCACGTCCCGCGGCGTCCTCACCGACAAGCAGGCGCGGCGCGAAGGCGTCGGCGGCGAACTGCTGTGCACGGTATGGTAGGAGGAACGCATGTCTCGCGTTGGTAAGCAGCCCATCTCCCTCCCCGGAACGGTGAAGGTCGCCGTGGAACAGGGGGCCGTCCGGGTGACGGGCCCCAAGGGGAGCCTGGATACCCCCGTCCCGCAGGGCATCTCCTGCGCCGTGGACGGCGGCAGCCTGGTGGTGTCCCGGGGGGACGACTCCAAGACCGCCCGGTCCCTCCACGGGCTCACGCGGGCCCTCCTGGCCAACGCCGTCAAGGGCGTCACCGAGGGCTTCAAGAAGGAACTGGACATCGTGGGCGTCGGCTACAAGGCCACCCTCGACGGAAACAACGTGGTCTTCAACCTCGGCCATTCCCACCCGATCACGCTCGCCATTCCGGAGGGGATCCAGATCACGGTGGAGAAGTCCACCCATGTGGTCGTGACGGGGTTCGACCGCCAGAAGGTGGGCCAGATCGCGGCCCAGATCCGGTCGTATCGCAAGCCGGAGCCGTACAAGGGCAAGGGCGTCCACTACTCGGACGAGACCATCATCCGCAAGGCCGGCAAGGCGGCGAAGTAGGCCGGACGGAGTGACGAAATGGGCAAGCTGAATCATTTGGATCGAAAGCAGAAGAGGGCACGGCGCCGGGTGCGCATCCTCAAGAAGATCGAGGGAACGGCCGAACGCCCCCGGCTGGTCGTGTTCAAGAGCCGGAAGTTCATCTACGTGCAGGCCGTGGACGACGCTTCGGGAACGACCTTGGCCCAGGCCTCCTCGCTGGAGCCCACCGTTCGCGCGACCCTCACCACGTCCGGAAAGCACACGTCCGTGGCGGAGAAGATCGGCCTCATCGTCTCCGAGCGCCTCAAGGCCAAGGGGATAGAGGCCGTGGTCTTCGACCGCGGCGGCTACGTCTACCACGGCCGGATCAAGGCCGTGGCCGAGGGTGCCCGCAAGGGCGGCCTGCAGTTCTAGGAGCGGGATCATGGAAGAGCGATCGGTGAGCGAGCTGGAATTCAAGGAGCAGGTGGTCTCGATCCGCCGCGTGACCAAGGTGGTCAAGGGCGGCAAGAACTTCAGCTTCTCCGCCCTGGTGGTGGTGGGCGACGGCGCGGGCCGCGTGGGCTGCGGCCTCGGCAAGGCCCGCGAGGTCCCCCTGGCCATCTCCAAGGGCGTCGAGCAGGCCAAGCGGAACATGTTCCGCGTCTCCCTCCAGGGGAACACGATTCCCCACTTCGTGGAGGGGAAATTCGGCGCGGGCCACGTCGTGCTCCGCCCCGCCTCCAAGGGAACCGGCGTCATCGCCGGCGGCGCCGTGCGGGCCGTCATGGAGGCGGCGGGCGTCCAGGACATCCTCACCAAGTGCGTGGGGACCAACAACCCCCAGAACGTGGTGAAGGCCACCCTGCAGGGGCTCAAGAGCCTCCAGAGCCCCGAGAAGGTGGCCCGCAAGAGGGGTAAGACCCTCGAAGAACTCGTGGGGTAAGCCATGGCCGCGAAGAAGGCTCCCGTGAAAGAAAAACAGCTCGTGGTCACCCTGGTGCGCAGGCCCGGGACGGAGAAACTCCGCAAGGTGGTCTGGAGCATGGGGCTCAGAAGAATGAACAGCACGCGGCGCTACCCGGACCGGCCGGAAATCCGCGGCATGATCTTCGCCGTCAAGCACCTCTTGACGGTCACGGAAGAGTAGGGGGACGGCCATGTTTCTCTCCGAGCTGAAGCCCGCCAAGGGCGCCGTCAAGAAGCCCAAGCGCATCGGCCGCGGCCCGGGCTCCGGCCACGGCAAGACCGCCGGCAAGGGCCACAAGGGACAGAAGTCCCGCTCCGGATTCCACCAGAACCCCGGCTTCGAGGGCGGACAGATGCCCCTCATGCGCCGGATCCCCAAGAGGGGCTTCACGAACGTCTTCGCCAAGAAGTGGGAGATCGTGAACGTGGGCCGCCTCTCGGCCTTCGAGGGCGGGAGCGAGGTGAACGCCAAGACCCTCAAGCGGGCGGGTCTCATCCGGTCCGAGACCTCCCTCGTGAAGATCCTGGGCGTGGGCGCCCTGGACAAGGCCATGACGGTGGTGGCCGACGCCTTCTCCGAGAAGGCCCGGCAGGTCATCGAGGCGGCGGGAGGACGGGTGGAGGTGAGGCAGCCGTGATCGAAGCCTTCCAGAACCTCTTCAGGATCCCCGACCTCAGGAAGAGGATCATATTCACGTTCCTGCTCCTCGCCGTGTACCGCGTGGGCTCCCAGATCCCCACGCCCGGAATCGACGCCCTGGCCCTGCAGGAGTTCTTCCAGCAGTATGCCAGTTCGGGCGTCCTCGGGTTCGTGAACCTCTTTTCGGGCGGCGCCCTCGAGCGGTGCACCATCTTTGCACTGGGCATCATGCCGTACATCACCGCCTCCATCATCATGCAGCTCCTCGGGGTCGTCTGGCCCTACATCGAGAAACTGCAGAAGGAAGGCGGAGCCGAGGGCCGGAAGAAGATCGTGCAGTACTCCCGGTACCTGACGATTCTCATCTGCGTCGTCCAGGGCCTGGGCATCTCCTTCTGGGTCAAGAGCCTGGTGAGCCCCGTCACGGCCAAGCGCGTCGTGGAGAACCCCAGCTTCGGCTACCACGTCCTCACCGTGATCATCCTCACGGCCGGCGCCACCTTCGTCATGTGGCTCGGCGAGCAGATCACGGCCCGCGGCGTCGGAAACGGCATCTCCCTGATGATCTACTCGGGCATCGTGGTGGGCCTCATCCCCGCCGCCGTCCAGACCTTCCGGCAGGTCCAGGAGGGCAACCTCTCGGTCTTCGTGGTGGCCCTCCTCGTGGCCTTCATGGTCGGAGTCGTGGCCTTCATCGTGTACTTCGAGCGGGCCCAGAGGAAGATCCCCATCCAGTACGCCAAGCGGATGGTGGGCCGGAAAATGGTGGGCGGGCAGGCCGTCTACTTCCCCTTGAAGCTCAACCCCGGCGGGGTCATGCCCATCATCTTCGCGGTGTCGCTCCTGGCGGTTCCCCAGACGATCCTGAGCCTCCCGGCTCTGGACAAATACGAGGCGGTTCGGGTCCTCAACTCCTACCTGGGGTACGGGAACCTGACCTACCTCGCTCTGTACGGGGCCCTCATCGTCCTCTTCACCTTCTTCTACGTGAGCATCGTCTTCAACCCCGAGGACCTGGCCGAGAACCTCAAGAAGTACGGCGGCTTCATCCCCGGCATCCGCCCCGGAAAGAGCACGAGCGACTACCTGTACCGTTCGCTCAACCGGCTGCTCTTCGCGGGCTCCATCTACCTGATCATCGTGGCCCTCCTCCCCGTGATCCTCATCTCCGGCTTCCCCCTCCAGCACCTGTGGGGAATCGGACCCTCCATCGAGAACCTCTTCAAGGCGCTCCGGCTGGATTGGATCCTCAGGGGCTTCAACCTGAACTTCTATTTCGGCGGCACCTCGCTCCTCATCGTCGTGGGCGTCGCCATGGACACGCTCCAGCAGGTGGAATCGCAGCTCGTCATGCGGCACTACGAAGGGTTCTCGCGCCGCACGCGAATTCGGGGGAGGAAGTGATGCACCACCAAAAGAACCTCGTGCTGTTGGGGCCCCCTGGGGCCGGCAAGGGTACTCAGGCCAAAGAGCTGGCCGTCCGTCTCGGCGTCCCCCACATCTCCACGGGAGACATGCTTCGGGAGGCCGTGCGCGAGGGCACGCCCCTGGGGCTGAAGGCGAAATCCGTCATGGAAAGCGGCGGGCTGGTGTCGGACGAACTCCTCACGGGTATCGTGAAAGAGCGCCTGGCCAAGGCGGATTGCGACAAGGGGTTCATCCTCGACGGGTATCCCAGGAACCTCTCCCAGGCCGGCATCCTCGCCGGGATCCTCGGCGATCTGGGCAAGGACCCGGTGACGGCCCTGGAGCTCGAGGTGGCCGACGACGTGATCGTGACGCGCCTCGGCAGCCGGCGTTCCTGCCCGGCCTGCGGCGCCGTGTACAACCTCGTCTTCTCCCCCCCCAAGAAGGAGGGGGTTTGCGATAAATGCGGCACAGGGCTCGTGCTGAGGGACGACGACAAGGAATCCGTGATCCGCGAGCGGCTGCGCGTGTATCACGAGAAAACCGCTCCCCTTTCGAGCCACTTCCGGGAAGCGGGGCGCCTGAAGTCCGTTCCGGGCGACGTGGCCCCGGCCCAGGTCTTGGAAGCCCTGGAGAAGGCCATCGGATGATCCACCTGAAGACGCCCCAAGAGGTCGACATCATGGACGAGGCGAACCGCATCGTCCTCGACGTCCTGGACCGGCTCGAGAAGGAGCTGGCCCCCGGCGTGGCGCTCCAGGAGCTGGACGCCATCGCCGAGGACGTGGCGACCCGTCGCGGGGCGAAGCCGGCCTTCAAGGGGTACAACGGATACCCCGCCTCGGTCTGCATCTCCATCAACGACGAGGTGGTCCACGGGATCCCCGGGCCCCGCAAGCTTCAGGCGGGCGACCTGGTGTCCATGGACTTCGGGGTCATCTACCGCGATTTCTACGGGGACGCGGCGAGGACGTGCGCCGTCGGCGGGCTCGACCCCGATGGCGAGCGGCTGATCCGCGTGACGAGGGAGAGCCTCCTCGCCGGCATTGAACTCGTGCGAGAGGGCAACCGCGTCTCGGACGTGTCCCACGCCGTGCAGACCCACGTGGAGAAGCACGGTTTCAGCGTGGTCCGCGATTACGTGGGCCACGGGGTGGGTCGGGCCCTTCACGAGGAGCCCCAGGTCCCCAATTTCGGCGACCCGGGACGCGGGCCCCGGCTTCAGGCGGGCATGGTCCTGGCCATCGAGCCCATGGTGAACGAAGGGGAACCCGGCGTGTCCGTGGACGAGGACGGCTGGACCGTCCGCACGGCCGACGGCCGGCGCTCGGCGCACTTCGAGTTCAGCGTGGCGGTGACCCAGGCCGGCCCGAGGATATTGGGGGTTCAGGGGGTATGAGCAAGGACGATGTCATCCAGATGAAGGCGGTGGTGAAGGAGGCATTGCCCAACGCCATGTTCCGGGTGGAGCTGGAGAGCGGGCACCGGGTGCTCGCGCACATCTCGGGCAAGATGAGAAAGCACTTCATCCGCATCCTGCCCGGGGACCAGATCCTCGTCGAGCTCTCCCCTTACGACCTGAACCGGGGGCGCATCGTCTACCGGTTCAAGAGCTAGCGGAGTGAGGCCATGAAAGTCAGACCGTCGGTGAAGAAAATCTGCCCGAAGTGCAAGATCATCAAGCGCAAGGGCGTGATCCGGGTCATCTGTGACAACCCGAAGCACAAGCAAAGGCAAGGGTAAGGAGGCCGGCCGTGGCACGTATCTCGGGCATTGATCTCCCGCTCAACAAGCGGGTCGAGGTGGCCCTGACCTACATTTTCGGGATCGGCGACTCCCGGTCCCGGGCCATTCTGGAGAAGGCGGGGGTCAGCCCCGACGTCCGGGTGAAGGACCTCACGGAAGACGAGGTCTCCCGGATCCGAAAGGTCATCCAGGATGAGGGCAACGTGGAGGGCGACCTCCGCAAGAAGCTCCAGATGGACATCCGGCGCCTGATCGATATCGGGAGCTACCGGGGAATCCGCCACCGCACGGGCCTGCCCGTCCGCGGACAGCGGACCCACACCAACGCACGGACCCACAAGGGACCCCGCAGGGCCGTCCCCGGGAAAAAGAAGGCCACCAAGAAGTAAGCCTTCACAAGGAGCGCGAGAATGGCGAAGGCAAAGGCTGGAAAGAGAACGCCCCGGCGCGAGAAGAAGAACATCCCCATGGGCGTGGTGCACATCAGCGCCACCTTCAACAACACGCTGGTGAACGTCACGGACCTGGAAGGCAACACGGTCGTTTGGTCGAGCTCCGGCTCCTCGGGCTTCAAGGGAACGCGGAAGGGCACCCCCTTCGCCGCGCAGGTGGCGGCCCGGGCGGCCGCCGAGAAGGCCATGGAGCACGGAATGCGCGAGGTGGACGTGGAAGTCACGGGACCGGGGGCCGGCCGCGAATCGGCCATCCGGGCCGTGCAAGGCTCGGGCCTCAAGATCCGCTCCATCCGCGACATGACGCCCATCCCCCACAACGGGTGCCGTCCGCCAAAGCGGCGGCGCGTGTGAGTTAGGAGGTTCCATTGGCTCGGTATCATGCTGCTGTCTGCCGCCTCTGCCGCAGGGAAAGCGTCAAGCTCTTCCTGAAGGGGGACCGCTGCTTCAAGGAGAAGTGCGCCATCGAGAAGCGCAACACGCCGCCCGGTCAGCACGTCCGCCGCCGCGGCAAGATGAAGGGCTACGGCGTCCAGCTCCGCGAAAAGCAGAAGGCCAAGCGCATCTACGGCGTCCTCGAACGCCAGTTCCGCACCTACTTTCACGAGGCCGACCGGCTCAAGGGGGTCACGGGAGAAAACCTGCTGTCCTTGCTCGAAAAGCGCCTGGACAACACCGTCTACCGCCTCGGCTTCTCCTCCTCGCGCAAGCAGTCCCGCCAGTGGGTGACCCACGGCCACATCCGCGTGAACGGGCGCCGGGTGGGCGTCCCCAATTACCGGGTCCGGCCCGGGGACGAGATCACCGTCTCGGGAGAGCTCGCCAAGAACGTCTTCCTGCAGTCCGCCGTGGAATCCTCGTCCGGACGAGGGGTCCCCGAGTGGCTGCGGCTGGACGCCGAGAACCTGAAGGGTACCGTGGTCCGGGACCCGCAGCGCACCGACATCACCTACCCCATCGAGGAGCAGCTCATCGTCGAGCTGTATTCCAAGTAAGGCCGAAGGAGCGGGGTGCCCATGAAACCTTTTCAGATGCCCACCCTCATCGAGTGCAATATCGAAACCCTCACGGACCGTTACGGCGAGTTCGTGGCCCAGCCCCTGGAGCGGGGCTGGGGGATCACCCTCGGCAACGCGCTCAGGCGCATCCTCCTCTCCTCCATCGAGGGGGCGGCGATCTCGGCCGTGAAGATCGAGGGCGTTCTTCACGAGTTCACCTCCGTTCCCGGGGTTCTCGAGGACGTGACGGACGTGGTGCTCAACCTCAAGGCCATCCAGTTCATCCAGCACTCCGACGAGCCGAAAACCCTTCGCCTGTCGGTGCAGGGCCCGGCCGAAGTCAAGGCCCGGGACATCCAGCACGACGGCACGATCCGCATCCTGAACCCCGATGCCCCCATCGCCACCCTCAACGAGGAGGGCTCCCTCGACATGGAGATCATCCTCACCAAGGGGCGTGGGTACGTTCCCGCGGAGGCCAACAAGGTAGAGGACCCGCAGTACATCGCCATCGATTCCATCCACTCGCCCGTCCGAAAGGTCAACTACGAAGTGACCGAGACCCGCGTGGGCGAGGCCACGGACTACGAGAAGCTGAAGCTGGAGATCTGGACCAACGGAGCCGTCACGCCCCAGCAGGCCCTGGCCTCCGCGGCCTCTCTCCTGACCTCCCACCTGGAGCTCTTCCGGGCCCTCACGGGCCCCGACGCCGCCGTCATTCCCCAGGGGACCCAGCCCGTCCTGACGGGCGGTCTCGAACACCTCCTGGGCCAGGCCCTGGACGAGACGGAGCTGAACCAACGCATCGTGAAAATGCTGCAGACCAACGACGTGGAGACGGTGAGGGACCTCGTCCGCATGACGGAAAAGGACCTCCAGGGGATCAAGAATTTCGGTCAGAAGGCCCTCAAGGAGGTCAACGACTTCCTGGAGAAGCTGGATCTGACCCTCGGCATGAACGTGTGAGGCCGCCATGCGCCACGGAATGGATCACCGCAAACTGGGCCGCACCTCGGAACACCGCATCGCGCTGCTCCGAAACCAGACCGTCAGCCTGATCCGGCACGACCGGATCCGCACGACGCTGGCCAAGGCCAAGGAGCTCCGCCGCTTCGTCGAAAAGCTCATCACCCTGGCCAAGAAGGACACGCTTCACGCGCGTCGGCTGTGCGCCGTGGATGTGCACGACCCCGAGGCCCTGAAGAAGCTCTTCTCCGTGCTCGGCCCGCTCTACGCCCAGAGGCCCGGCGGGTACACCCGCGTGCTGAAGCTGGGCGCGCGAAGGGGCGACGGCGCCGAGGAGGCCATCGTGGAACTCGTGGGCCGCGAGCCCAAGTTCGAGACGAAGCCCGCCAAGGGCGCCAAGAAGGCCAAGGCCCCCGCCGAGAAGACGGCCGCGAAACCCGCCGAGGGCGCGGGCGCTCCGCCGGAGGGCTAGGACGCCCAGGCGGACCGAGCCCGAGGCCCGGGAGGCCCCATGGCCTCACTGTTCCGCACCGACGCGCCCGTGGCACCCCTCGCCGAGAGGGTCCGCCCCAGGAAATGGGAGGATCTTCTCGGCTTGGAGTCGGTGTCGGGCCCCGAGACGCCCTTCGGACGGCAAGTCGCCGCCGATGCGCTCGCGAGCACCATCCTCTGGGGTCCACCCGGAAGCGGCAAGACGACCCTCGCCCGGCTCATCGCGGGAGGAACGCGCCGGCCCTTCGTGGGCCTGTCTGCCGTTCTTTCCTCCCTGAAGGAAGTTCGAGAGGTCATGGAGAAGGCCCGTTCGGGATGGCGCGGCGACGGTCGCCCGACGATCCTGTTCATGGACGAGATCCACCGGTTCAACAAGGCCCAGCAGGACGCGTTCCTCCCCTACCTGGAGGAGGGGTCCGTGGTCCTGCTGGGAACGACGACGGAGAACCCGTCCTTCCATCTCACGCCGGCCCTCCTGTCCCGGTGCCGCGTGGTGATCCTCCCCGGGCTCGGCGAACAGGAGATCCTGAAGATCCTGAGGCGCGCGATGGCCGAGGACGCAGCGCTGAAAGCCTCGGGCCGGGCAATCCCGGACCCTGTCCTGGAAGACTTGGCGCGCCTGTCCGCCGCCGATGCGCGCTTCGCCCTCAACGCGCTCGAGGCCCTGGTCCTGCGCTATCCGGAGGGCCGCGCCATGACGCCCGCCGACGTCCGCGCCTGGCTGTCGAGCGGTCGTGTGGTCTACGACTGGGGCGGGGAAGAGCATTACAACCTCATCAGCGCGTATCACAAGTCCATCCGGAACAGCGATGTGCAGGCGGCTCTCTACTGGCTCATGCGCATGTTGGAGGGCGGCGAGGATCCGCTGTTCGTGGCTCGCCGTCTGGTCCGCGCCGCATCGGAGGACGTGGGGAACGCCGACCCCCAGGCCCTTCGTCGGGCCCTGGACGCCAAGGAAGCGGTGGACTTCCTGGGCATGCCCGAGGGCGCCCTGGCGCTCGTCCAGGCCACGGCCTATCTCTGCGCCGCCCCCAAGTCCAACCGAGCCTACCTGGCCCAGAAGGCGGTGGAGAGGGATCTCCGCGCCGGTCGCCGCCACCCCGTCCCCCTGGCCCTGCGGAACGCTCCCACCCGCCTCATGGAGGAGGCCGGCTACGGCGACGGGTACGCCTACGCCCATGACGAACCCCACGGGATCGCGGACCTGGATTGCTTGCCCCCGGAACTGGTCGGCAGGGAGTACTATGAGCCTTCGACGGCGGGTTTCGAGGCGCGGATCTCCGAGTGGATGGCCCTCTGGAAGAAGCGCCGGGCCGAGGCGAGGAATTCGAACCGCCGCAGGGAGAAGGAATGAAAAGGTGGATTCCCGTTCTGGCCGTGCTGCTCCTTCTCGTTCGCCCCGTCTGGGCGGCCAGGGTGCTCGTGCTTCCCGCCGATCTGGAGGCCGGACCTACGGGCGCCGAGTGGATCGGGACCGGTCTGGCCTTCGCCCTGGACGAGGCCATGGCCCGGGCAGGGGTTCCGCACGTCCCCCTGGAACACGTGCGGAGCTTGTACGAGCAGGAGGGGCTCGTGGCGTCCCCCCGCTTCTCAACCCCTTCTCGGGTGGCGCTGGCGAGGCAGTTCGGGGCGGACGTTCTCGTGACGGGGTCCTTTCACGTGGAGGGGGAGAGGCTGACCGTGCGGATGGAAGCCTTGGAGGTCCAGGGCGACTTGCGGCGTCTGGGGCGTTGGGAAGTGCTGAAGCCACTCCACGAGCTCCTCGGCCTCACCGAGACCCTCGGAAGGGGACTGTTCGATGTCCTTGGCCGCGAGTGGCCCGCCCTGCCGGACGTGGGACCGCAGGCCTTCGAAAGTTACGTGCGGGGACGCATCGCCGAGGACCTCACCCTGCAGGAAGTTTACCTCCGCAAGGCCCTGGAACTGGCGCCCGGCTACCTCGAGGCCCAGTGCTACTTGGCCATCGTGCTGAAGGAGACGGGGCGCGTTTCGGAGGCCTCCCAATCCCTGGAAAGGCTTTCCCATGCGTCGTTCTCGCGCAGTTATCTCGCCCTGGCCTCCCTCGCCGAGATTCGCCTGGAGGAGGGACGGCTGAAGGAGGCCTGGTCCCTCTTCATGCGCTCGCTCAAGGCCGGGGAATCCCCCGAAGCCCACCTCGGCCTCGCTCGGCTCTACCTCCGCCAGAAGAAGAACGCCGAGGCCCTGAGGGAGCTCAAGGTGGCCGAGTCCTTTGGGACCCATCAGGAGGAGATCGAGTTCTTGAGAAACCGGACCCAAGCGGCACCCGCCGTTCGGGAGCCCCCTCCCCCCTCCCCATGATGCGGTTCGCCGTCCTCACCCTCGGGTGCAAGCTGAACCAGTACGATTCGGCCAAGGTCGCCGCCCGCCTGGCAAGAGCCGGGGCCGTCCCCTCCTCCCCCGAGTCGGCCGAACTCATCCTCGTGAACACCTGCACCGTCACCCACAAGGCCGACCGGGATTCCAGGAAGGCCGTGCGGTCCCTGAAACGGGCCAACCCCGGGGCCCGCCTCGCGGTTTTCGGGTGCGCCTCCCGGCGGACCCCCGCGGCCTTCTCCGGTCTCGCCGGGGTGGATGCGGTCCTTTCGGATGACGAGTCTCTCCTGCGCTTCCTGGATGACTGGAGGCCCGGGGCCTCGGCTTCCGCGCCGTGCGTGCCGCTCTTCCCGGACCGCACGCGGGCCTTCCTCAAGGTGCAGGAGGGCTGCAACCAGCCCTGCTCCTACTGCATCGTCCCGTCGGTGAGGGGGCCGTCCCGCTCCGTGCCGCCCGAGGAGGTCGAGGCCGAATTCGCGGGCCTGTTGGAGGCTGGTTTTCGAGAGGTGGTTCTCACGGGCATCAACACGGGCGAATACGGAAAGGATTTGGGGTGGAAGGGCGGCCTTACCGCTCTCCTGGAGCGCCTGCTGAGGAGGAACGGGGACTTCCGCCTCCGGCTCAATTCGGTGGAGCCGAGGACGGTGACCCCTGGGCTCGTCCGGCTCCTTCGCGCCGAAGGCCGGCTGGCGCGCCACCTCCAGGTCCCTCTCCAGAGCGGCTCCGACGCCGTGCTGGCGGCCATGCGCCGGAATTACAAGGCGGGCTTCTTCGCGGACCTTCTCCAGCGTCTGGCCGAAGAGGTCCCGGGGATCGGCCTGGGCTGTGACGTCCTGTGCGGCTTTCCCAGCGAGACCCGGGAAGACCACGAGGCCACCCTGAGGCTTCTGGAGGGGAGCCCCGTGGCCTTTCTCCACGCCTTCGCCTATTCGCCGCGGCCCGGGACTCCGGCGGCCTCGATCCCCCCCCTCCCTCCCGGAGAGGTGGCGGCTCGGACCCGGGAACTCGTGGCCCTCGGGCGGTCCAAGAGCGAGGCCTTCGCCCGTTCCCAGATGGGCCGGCCCCTCGAAGCCCTCACCCTTGCCTCCGAGTCGGGGCGCGGTCGGGCCCTCACTTCGAACTTCCTCGACGTCTTGCTCGACGGCGCGGCCCCCCCCAATCGCTGGATCACGGTTCGGCTCACCCGGTGGGAAGGCGGCCTTCCCCGGGGGGAAATCCTGGAGGAAAGGGATCTCAGAACCGGGTCCAGAGGGCGCGTCTGAGGACGCCGGGCACGGAGGGGGCATCGGCCCAGCCCCTCAGCCAGTCCTCCCGGCTGCCCCAACCCTGCGCGTAGCCTTCGGCCAGGAGCCCGGGAAAAGCCCTCGGAAACGGAAGGCGCCTCCTCCACGTTTCCTTGAACACCGACCGGCTCAGGCGGTCCAGGTTGTCCCGCCGCGACGGTGCCGAGGGCGGAGGGCCCTCCCGCCGGGAGTGGCGAAAGTCCAGAAAGAGGATCCCCCCCGAGGGGCCCACCATCACGTTTCCCGCGTTCAGGTCCCCGTGGACGAGGCCCAGCCGGTGCAGGCGGGCCAGGGCCTCTCCGGCCGCCTTCCAGGGCGGCGGCGCCTCGCCGTCCAGGAGGTCCGTCAGGGACCGTCCCCCCGTGACCTCCTCGGTGAGAGTGTAAACGGCGAAAAAAGGACCGGAATGGACGTAGCTCCGGGCGGCCGGGCGCGGGCAGAGGCCCGCCCCGGCGGCGAGGTTCGCGTCGGCCCACTCCCTTTGAAAAGGGGTCCTGCGCGCATACCGATCCGGGAGGAAGCGCCTCGAAAGGCCGCCGCGGGCCTCCCGCTTCAGCACGAAAGCCCAGTCGAGAATCCGCGCCAGGCGGGCCGTTCCCCGGCCCCCGGGGAGCGGGGAGGCTTCGTCCCAGAGGAGGGCGAGGCCCTTCTCCGAGAGCGGGCGCTCGAGGCGCTCCCTCCACGCGTCCGACAGGATCAGACTCTCCGCCATGGGCCCAGGATACGTGCCCGCGGCCCGGCGGCACAAGCCGCGAGGACGGGGGTGAGGATATAATCGTGTCGAAGGAGGTAAGGCATGCCCAGGCTGCTGGTGCTCGGCGGCATGGCGGCGGGGATGAGCGCGGCCAGCAAGGTCCGGCGCCTGGATCCCCGGTGGGAAGCGACGGTCCTGGACGCCGGTCCCGACCGCTCCTACGGCGCCTGCGGCCTCCCCTACGTCGTGGGGGGGGTCACGGCCGACATCGAGGACCTCTTCGCCCTGGACCCCGAAGAAATCGCCCGACGGGGGATCGAGGTCCGGCTCCGGCAAAAGGCCCTCGCCCTGGAGGAGGGCCGCAAGCGGGTGGTCGTGGAGGACCTGCCTTCCGGGGCCCGGTCCGAAGAGCCCTACGACGCGCTGCTGATCAGCACGGGGAGCCGGGCCGTCCTCCCCGATCTGAAAGGTCTCCAGGGGGACAACCTCTTCGGCATGCACGATCTCGCAGACGGCCGGCGGCTCCAGTCTTTCCTGGCCGACGCGCGCCCCCGATCCGCCCTGGTCTGGGGGAGCGGGTACATCGGCATCGAAATGGCCGAGAACCTCGCCGCGCGCGGGGTTTCGGTCACGCTCGTCAACCGGTCCCAGCGGGTGCTCAAGACCCTCGTGGAGCCCCTCAAGGCGCGTGTCCTTCAGGAGCTCGAACGCCGCGGGGTGCGAGTGCTTCTCGGGGTAAGGGTGCTGGAAGTGTTGCGGACCGGGGAGCGGATCCTCGGCCTGAGGACCGACCGGGGGGAGCTGTACGCCGACCTGCTCCTCATCGCCACCGGGGTTCGCCCGGCCACGGACTTCCTGGAGGGCTCGCCGGTCCCTCGGGACGGGCGGGGGGCCATCCTCGTGGATGAGGCCTGCGCCACGGGAGTCCACGCCGTGTGGGCCGCCGGGGACTGCTGCGCCGTCCGGCACCTGGTGACGGGACGCCCCGCCTACCTCCCTCTGGGTACCACGGCCAACAAGATGGGCCGGGTGGCGGGAGCCAACATCGCCGGGCGCCGGGAGCGCTTTCCTGGGGTGGTCGGGACGGCCGTCACCCGCGCCTTCGGCCTGGAAGTGGGCCTGACCGGACTGTCCCCCGTCGAGGCCGCCTCGGCGGGATTCGATCCGGCGGAGGCCGTGGTCGAGGCGGGAAGCCGGGCGGGCTACTATCCGGGAGGAGGGGCCGTCACCGTTCAGCTCACCGCGGACCGCCGGACGGGCCGGCTCCTCGGCGGGCAGGTGGCCGGGCCGGAAGGCACGAAGGGCCGCGTGGACACGCTGGCCGCCGCGGTGACGGCCGGGATGCGGGCAGAGGACTTCGCCCTCCTCGACCTTGCCTACGCTCCCCCCTTCGCCCCGGTCTGGGACCCCCTCCTCGTGGCGGCCGGGGTCCTGGTCTCCCGCTTGAAGGGTTGATCCTGCGTGAAGGTCAGCCCAGGGCCGCGTCCAGGGCTCCGGCGGCGAGAAGGCCGACGGCGATGAATCCGTTCGTCGTGAAGAAGGCGGCGTTGAGTCGGGAGAGGTCGCCGGGGCGGACCAGGAGGTGCTCGAAGACCAGCGCGCCGGCCACCAGCGCGACGGCACCGAGGAAGACGATCCCCGCCCCGGCGGTCTTCGCCGCCACCGCCAGGCACAGCACCGTGACCGCGTGAGCCCCGGCGGAAAGCCAGAGCGTTGCCTCGACGCCGCGGCGGGCGGGGAAGGAGTGCAGGCCCACGGAGCGGTCGAAGGCCAGATCCTGGAGCGCGTACAGGAGGTCGAATCCGGCGATCCAAAAGGTCATGGCGCCGCAGAGCCACCAGGAGGGTCCGGAGCCGTGGAGGGTTCCCGTGACGGCGATCCACGCTCCGGGCGCGGAGATGCCGTCTGCGAATCCCAGGACGAGGTGGCACCAGGACGTGAAGCGCTTGGTGAGGGAGTAGCCGAGCAGGACGGCCAGGGCCAGGGGAGAAAGGGCCAGGCAGAGGGGGTTCAGCCTCCAGGCCGAGAGGACGAGGAGCCCCACGGACGCCACCAGGAACCCCCATGCGAAGGGGACCGAAACTTGCCCGGTCACGAGCGGCCAACCGGAGGTCCGGGGGTTCTCGGCGTCGAACCTGCGGTCCACCAAGCGGTTGAAAGTCATGGCCGCGGACCGCGCGCCCACCATGGCGCCGAGGATCCAGAGGAAGGTCCGCCAGCCGGGCCACCCGCCCGCGGCCCACATCATGGACAGGAGGGCGAAGGGGAGGGCGAAGACCGTGTGCTGGAACTTGATCATCTCCAGCACGACGAACAAGCGATGGACGAACCGCCTCAACGGTCGCTCCCCCCCCAGCGGCCGGCGAGGCGCGTTTCGAGTCCCAGGTGATCGAAGATCCGCATGAGGAAGTGGTCCATGAGATCCTCCACGGAGCGCGGGCCCTGGTAGAAAGCGGGCACGAAGGGGGCCACGACGGCGCCCGCCTCGGCCAGCGTCGCGAGGTTCTTCAGGTGAATCACGGAAAGGGGAGTCTCCCGGGGAACCACGATCAGGGTGCGGCGCTCCTTCAGCGCCACCTCGGCGGCCCTGTGGAGAAGGTTGCGTCCCGCACCGGAAGCGACGGCGCCCACGGTGGCCATGCTCGCCGGGATCAGGACCGTCCCGTCGCAGGGGTAGGATCCGGACGCGACGGGGGCGTCCAGGTCTTCCTCTCGATGGAGGAGGAGCCGGCCGTCCCTCCCGGCCCGGTCCACACAGGAGTCAAGGCTCAGGCCCTCCTCCCGATTCAAGACCAGGGAGAAGGCCCGGGAGGGGACGAAATGGACCCTCCGGACACCCGGATGG
This sequence comes from Acidobacteriota bacterium, assembly GCA_040752915.1. Lineage (NCBI taxonomy): Bacteria > Pseudomonadati > Acidobacteriota > Acidobacteriota bacterium. The sequence continues at coordinate 48,894 of JBFMHB010000006.1, read as the reverse complement.
GCGAGCAGATGGTCGAGGAACCGGAGGGCCAGGCGCGCACCGCTGGCGCCCGAGGCGGCCACGACCAGGACCTTTCCGAGACCGCCCGGAACCACCCTGTCATCCGACACGCGCGCCTCCCGCCCCGCCCGTCAACGGGGGAGCCTTCGAGGGGTATTCTACCCGAAAGGGCCGATCTCGCGGCCCCGAAGGTTGGCGCTCGGCGGAAGAACGGTACGCGCGCGCGCGTTCTAAGGAGCCTTGCAGGGGAGGAACCCATGATCGAGGCGGGCGACCGATGTCCCCCCTTTGAAGTCCCGGATGAGACGGGCGCCGTCCGGACCCTGAAGGACCTGGCCGGTCCCCGGGGACTGGTCCTCTACTTTTATCCAAAGGACAACACGCCCGGCTGCACCCTGGAGGCCCGGGACTTCCGGGACCTCCTCCCCCGCTTCGAGGCCCTCGGCTACCGTGTGGCGGGGGTATCCCGGGACTCGCAGAAGTCGCACTGCGCCTTCATCACGAAGGAGCGTCTTCCGTTTCCCCTGCTCAGTGACGCCGATGGGCGCCTCTCGGAGGCCGTGGGGGCCTGGGGAGAGAAGGTGATGTACGGGAGGCGGAGCAAGGGGATGATCCGCTCCACGCTGGTTCTCGACCCCGGCGGTACCGTCCTGAGAGCCTATCCGAAGGTCTCCGCCACGGGGCACGCCGCCACCGTCCTCGCTCACCTGGAATCCCAGGGGCGCTGACCTCCGCCTTCTCCCCTTTTCGGGCCTTGCCCCCCGCCGCGCGGCCGTCCGTTGACGGTGCGGCGGCCTCTCCCTACAATGGCCCAACGAGGAGGCCGTCGTGACCCAGCCAGCCGAGGGCGTCGGCTCCAACCCGCTGAACCTCGATCCCGAGGATCTGTTTGTCGTGGCCGGCAAATTCGCGGAGCAAGGCCGCTACGAGGAGGCCGTCGCGCTCTACGAGCGGGGCGTCAAGCTCTTCCCCGGCAGCCTCGCCATGAAGATCGGCCTGGGCAAGATGCGCAACCTCCTCAAGGAGAAAGACGAGCACGAGCGCCACCGCCTCATGGCCAAGTTCAAGGAGGAGCGGGGCCGCCAGGATCGTCAGTCCAGCCAGCTCGCCGCCATCGGGGAGATCTTCGAGCGGAAGGGCCAGTCCGAACGAGCCCGGGAATGCTACCGCATCGCGCTCATCCACAATCCCTCCAACGAGTCCGCCCGGTTCAATCTGGCCAAGCTCGACTACCGGAACAACGATTTCTCGGGCAGCATCCGGGAACTGAAGGCCCTCATCGCCATCAACCCCTTTCACGCCGAGGCCCACGCCCTCATGGGGAGGGCCCTCTTCTATCTCAAGAGCTACAAGGCTTCCCTGGCGAGCCTGGTGGACGCGATGATCCTGGACAGCGCCGCCGGGCGCCCGCCCGCGCCGGAACTCCAGGAGAAGTTCAAGTACATCCTCGAAAAGGTGGGGATCCAGAACCGGGCGGCCCGGAGCGAGATCGTCAAGAAGCGCCTGGCCCTGTTCAACCAGTGCGTCCACCAGCTCGACCTGGAGAAGGAGAGCCTCCTGGGGCGGGGGGCCGTCCGCGACATCCACGAGATCACCAAGGCCGCCGCCCCCGACGAAGTCCGCCAGGACCTCCTCCGCCTGGCCCTTCGGCTGAGGGCCTTCGACATCCTGGCCACCCTGGCCGACGAACACCTCTTCGTCGTCGCCAAGGCGGTCAAGGAGATGGCCGTGAAGCCGGGGGATGTCGTCTTCGACGAAAACGACGAAGGGGACGATCTCTTCCTCGTGGAAAAGGGGGAGGTTCGCCTCGTCAAGCAGACCCCCTTCGGAGAGCAGCCGCTGGCCCTCGCCCAGAAGGGGGAATTCTTCGGCGAGATGAACTTCATCGATCCGGCCCACCGGAGCGCCGATGCGCTGGCCAGCACCGAGGGTGTGCTCTTCCGCATCCGCCGGAGCGACCTGGACCCGTTTTTCGAGCTCAAGAAGGAAGTCGCCGTCCACTTCTACTGGCACTTCTGGAAGTCCCTCTCCCGGAGGACCCGAGAGGCCAACAACCTCCTGAAGACCTTCTTCTCCGAGGCCGCCACGGCCCAGAAAGCGGCCTTGAGCCCCGACGAGGCCAGCCGGTCCAAGGCCATCTCCATCGAGCTGGACCGCAAGATCAAGCTCTTGCAGGAGCAGGGTCTTTCGGCCAAGGAACTCCGCCTTCTGGCCGCCTTCTCCACGGAGGAGCTCTACAACCAGGACGAGCTGATCTTCAAGGAGGGGAGCCGCGGAGACAAGCTCTACATCATCCTCGATGGAAAGGTCCGCATCACCAAGCACATCCCGGGGGTGGGCGAGGAGGCCCTCGCCATCCTGGGAAAGGGCGACTTCTTCGGCGAAATGGCCCTGGTGGACAACGAGCCGCGCTCCGCCGATGCCCGTGCCCACGTGAACGGCACGACGGTGCTCACGATCTCCCGGACGGTCCTCAACGAAATCCTGTCCGTGGATGTGGAATCGGCGTACCAGTTCCTCATCATCCTTTGCCGGATCCTCACCCAGCGCCTTCGGGAAATCAACCTCAAGATCATTCAGTGGCGCTTCATGGCCGGCGGCTTTTAGGGGGATCAAGGGCGGGCGCCCGGGGGAGCCGCTCGGGGTCCGACGCCTCGGACTCCCTGAATCCGCCAAAGGATCGGGGCATGCAGCGATGAAGCTCTACTGGTCTCGGGACGTTCGCGAGGCGGATCGGATCGCCATCGAGGAGATGGGAATCCCGTCCCTCCGCCTCATGGAAAACGCGGCCGCGGCCATCGTGGACGCCCTGTACGAGGAGCTTTCTGATCGAATGACGGGTGCGGTGGCCGTCCTCTGCGGCCGGGGCAACAACGGCGGCGACGGGATGGCCGCGGCGAGGCTCCTGAAGGAGCGGGGCGTGGACGCCCGCGTCCTGCTCGCGGCGGAGCCCGACCGCCTCTCCGGGGACGCGCGCGTGCAGTTCGACAAGTTGGAGGCCGCGGGCGTCCCCTGGACGCCCGCTTGGGGAGAGCCGGGTCCGGAGGCCTGCCGAAAAGGTCTCGAAGCCTCCTCCCTCGCCGTGGACGCGCTTCTCGGCACGGGCCTGTCGGGTCCAGCCCGCGGGTCGACGGCCTCCTTGATCGAGACCCTGAACGCATGGGGGGGAACCGTTGCGGCCGTGGATGTCCCCTCCGGCCTGTCGGGAGACGCCCTGGCCCCCTTCGGCCCGACGGTCCGCGCGGACCTGACGCTGACCCTGGCCCTGGCCAAACCGTGCCTCTTCACGCCCGAGGGCTCGCCCCTGTGCGGCACCGTGCGGCGGCTGGACATCGGAATCCCGGAGGAGGCCGTCCGGAGGCTGACCCCCGCCGGAGAGGCGCTGGAGGTCACTTGGGCGGCCTCCTTCGCCCGCCCCCGCCCGTCCTGCGCCCACAAAGGCGACGCCGGGCGGGTCCTCCTCGTCGCGGGGTCCCGGGGGAAGAGCGGGGCCGCGGTCCTCGCCGCGCGCGGGGCGCTCCGGGCGGGGGCCGGCCTGGTCACGGTGGCGACGCCGGCCTCGGTGCAGCCGGTGGTCGCGGCCTCTCTACCGGAGGCCATGACCCTACCCCTGCCCGAAACGGCCGACGGCACCCTCAGCATGGACGCCCTCACGCCGATCCTCGACTTCTGCTCTCAGGCCGACGCGCTGGGGCTGGGACCGGGCGTGGGGGCGACGCCGGAAACGCGGGCCTTGATGGAGGTCCTCTACGCGCAGGCCCGTCTTCCCGCGGTCGTGGACGCCGACGGCATCAACGCCTTTGCCGGCCGGCCGGAGCGCCTTCAGGTCCATGCGGGTCCCCGGGTTCTCACGCCCCACCCCGGAGAAATGGGGCGGGTCCTGGGATTGCCCGCCGCGGACGTGGCGGCTCAACGCTACCGGTTGATCCCCGAAGCCGCCGAGCGGGCGGGAGTGGTTCTCTTGCTCAAAGGCTACCGCAGCCTCCTGGCCGCCCCTGGGAGCCCCTGGCGGCTCAATCTGACGGGCGGACCCCACATGGCGGGGCCGGGCTTCGGCGACGTGCTCACGGGCATCGCGGCGGCCCTCCTGGGGCGGGGAGAGGAAGCCTATGATGCCGCGTCCCTGGCCGCCTGGTGGCACGGCGCGGCGGCCGACCTGGCTTTTCGCAAAATCGGGGGGTACGGCCTGATGGCGTCCGAGTGCGCCGAGGCGTTGCCCCAGGTGGAGGGGTCCCTCCGCTCCCACCGGGGTCTCCGCTGAGTCCTGGAGGGGCGGCCTTGGCGGAAACCCTCCTCCTGCCAACGCTTGCGCAAACCCGGGCCCTGGCCCGGCGAGTGGCCCGCTCCCTGGCCGGACGGGATCTCCTCCTCCTCGAGGGGGACCTGGGAGCGGGAAAGACCACCTTCACTCGGTTCCTGGCGGAGGCTCTCGGCATCGCCCCGTCGTGGGTGTCGAGCCCCTCTTTCACCCTCGTCCAGAGGTACCCCCAGGGGAAGGGCGGCCTGGCCGTGACCCACGTGGACCTCTACCGGTGCAGCCACCCCTCCGACCTGGAATCGCTCGGGCTCGAGGATTCGCTCGCTTCCGCGGACCTCGTGGTCGTGGAGTGGCCCGGGGCCGGAGAGACGCTGTGGAAATCCTCGGGCCGCCCTCTCTGGAGGCTGGCCTTCCATGGAACCGGCAAGGCCCGCTGGGTGGCCGTGGAAGGCCCCAGCCGTCTCAGCCCAGGGACACTCCGATAAGACGGCCCAGGAGGTGAGTCACCAGGGCCACGGTCCCTCCGATGGCCGCCATGCGAAGAGCACCGTACAGGACGCTCCGACCCGTGAAGAAGGCCAGGAGGCCCCCCACGGCCAGGAGGGCCGCCGCGCTGAGCGACGCCGAGACGGCCACCCCCGGGCCCGCTTCCAGGATCAGAAACGGGGCCAGGGGGATGAAGGCGCCGGCCACAAAGGCGAAAAAAGAGCTGGAGGCCGCCGCCCAGGGGGAACCGAGGTCCCCCGGATCGAGGCCCAACTCCTCGCGGGCCAGGGTGTCCAGAGCGGAATGGGGACTCTCGACGATGGCGCGCGAGAGCGCGGCGGCCTGCTCCCTAGGAATTCCCTTGGCGCGGTAAATGAGCTCCAATTCCCGGGCCTCCTCTTCGGGGGAGTTTCGGAGTTCCTCCTCCTCCTTCCGGATCTCGTGTTCGTACAGCTCCCTCTGGGACCTCACGGAGACGTATTCACCGGCGGCCATGGAGAAGGCCCCCGCGAGCATCCCCGCCGCACCCGTCAGAAGCAGTACGCCGCGGCCGGGGCCCGCGCCGGCCACGCCCATGATCAGGGAGAAGTTGGAGACAAGGCCGTCGTTCATCCCGAACACGGCCGCCCTCAGGGAGCCTCCCCGGGAGCTCCGGTGCCAGGTCTCCTGGCGGGCGATGGCCGCGCTTCCGGAGGCCCCGAGGGTCTCGAATACCCGCGCGTGGACCTTCTCCTCACGGTCCATCCCCACGGCCCGGGCGTCCGCCTGATCGGCGTAGCTTCCATCGGCGTTGCGCTCGGCGGCCTCCAGGATGGGCAGGACGCCCGCCGTGCCGAAGCGTCGGGCCAGGAGGAGGAGGAGACGGTCCCGGACGCCGGGGCGGACGGCGGCGGTCTTCACCCCCGCGTCCCTCAATTTCCCTTCCCAGACCTCGGCGTGCCGGGTTTCCACGGCCGCGAGGTCACGGAACAAGGAGGCCCGCTCCGCGTCCTTCTCCGCCTGGGCGAGGGCCTCGTAGACCGCTGCGGCGCGGCGCTCGTCCCGCAGGTTCCTCAGCCATCGGAGCGCGTTCCCCGACCTTGCCTCCTCGTTCTCTTCCGCCATTCCCGCTACCTCCCCGAACCGACATCCTGCCGGAGGCGGCCGAGGCGCGCAAGTCGGGCACCTCTTCCCGGCTGGTTCCCCGCGGCCATCGGAAGCTCTGGAAAGGTTGACAGGGGCGGGCCCGGAGCCCATAATGACCGGGCCTGGGGCGCCGTAGCCAAGCGGTAAGGCAGGGGCCTGCAAAGCCCTCATCACCGGTTCGATTCCGGTCGGCGCCTCCAGTATTTTCTCCTCCCCCCTCCTCCCTTGCATCACGTCCTTCGGGCTAGACGCCCGCATCAGCCCAAGCGTAGAGCCCGGGCAGTCTCCCGCGGAGTGGGCCTTTCGAGGGCGATCCGCCGTATACTGACCGCGGCCGGAGTGGCGGAACGGGCAGACGCTGGGGACTTAAAATCCCCTGGCCGCAAGGCCGTGCGGGTTCGAGCCCCGCCTCCGGCACCAGGAGGATTCTCATGCCGCGAAGGTCAGCCGCCGGACTCCTGTCCGCCGCCCTTTGTCTCGCCCTCTGCGCCTGCGCGCCCCAAAAGCCTCCCACCCTTGAGATCCCGCCCCCGGTCATGCGGGAAGTCCCCCCGAAGGTGGGGCTGGCCCTCGGCGGCGGCGCGGCCCGCGGGTTCGCGGAAATCGGCGTCTTGAGGGTGTTGGAGCAAGAGAAGGTCCCCATCGACCTCGTGGCCGGGACCTCCGTGGGAAGCCTCATCGGTGCGCTTTACGCCGACTCGGGCCGGGTCCTCGACGCCGAGTTCCTTTCGGTGGAAGTCCAGGAGGAGGACCTCTTCGACTACAAGGCCCTGGCCCTGTTCTCGGGCGGCCTGGTGAAGGGGGAGAGGCTGGAGGCGTTTCTGAGCCGCAACTTGCGCCACAAGACCCTGGAGGCCCTGCCGGTTCCCTTCTACCCCGTGGCCGTGGACATCCGGACGGGCCAGGCCGTGGTCTTCGAGCGCGGTTCCGTGGCCCAGGCGGTCCACGCCTCCTGCGCCATCCCCGGGGTCTTCGTGCCGGTGCAGTTCGGGGGAGCGACGTACGTGGACGGGGGCGTCCTGGACCCGGTTCCGGCCGACGTCGCCCGCCAGAAGGGCGCCGAGGTCGTCATCGCCGTGGCCATCCCGGCGGGCCTTCCGTCGGGCGCGCCGCGGAATCCGGTGGAGGTGGCCTTTCACTCGGCCATGATCATGTACCAGGAAATTGGAAGGCTGAGGGCGGCGGAGGCCGACGTGGTCATCCAGCCCGACGTGAAGGGGGTGGCCTTCGACGACTTCAGCCAGAAAAAGCGCCTGATCGAAGCGGGGGAGGCGGCCGCCCGTGCGGCCCTTCCGGCGATTCGGGAGGCCATCGCCCGCAAGACCCGCCGCGTTCCCGTGGAGGCGACGCCATGACCGTTCGAGATCCCAGCGCCCCGCTCCTTCTGGCCGGGCTCCTGACCTTCGCCGGTTGCGCCTCGGTGGTTCGGGAGCCCGAGGCCGACGCCTCCGCCCTGCTCCGGGTGCCCGCCTTTCGTCTGGAAGCGCGGTGCGATCCGGCCGAATTGACCCCTCTTCTCGAGGATCTGGCACGGGTCACCCTCTCCGAGCGTCTCCCGCTGGGGGAGGACCCCCTCGGCGGGCGGATCGAACTTCTCTTTTCGGGACGAACCTCGAGTCCCGAGGTCTCCGCGTCGGCGGACCCGGGAAGGGTCCAGCCGGGGGCGGGTTCCCCCATGGGAGCCGGGACACGCACGGGGATGGACCCCCGGGGAGAAGGGAACCGGCGCTACGCGGACGCCGACCTCCTGCTCGTCCTGAGAGACGGGGAGGGCCGCCGGCTCTACGCCGTTCGAAGCCAGGTTCGCGGGCGGTGGGGTCTCGTGGAGACCCCCGAAGCCGCCGCGAGGCTCTGCCTGAAGCGGGCCGCCGAGGACCTCGTCCGGTTCCTCGATGAGGGCGCGGGGAAGGGGCCAAGGCCATGACCCGCGTGGATCCCGCGGAGGTCGTCCTTCGGCCCTTCCATCTTCTGGACAAGGAGTGGGCCCTGCTCGTGGCGGGGACGGAGCGGCCCAACCCCATGACCGTGTCCTGGGGCGGGTTCGGAACCATCTGGAACCGGCCCACCGTCACCGTCTACGTCCGCCCCACGCGCCACACCTTCGGCCTCCTCGAGGCGGGGCAGGCCTTCACCCTGAACGTCCTGCCCGCCTCGCGCCGGCCCGCCCTGGACCTGTGCGGCACGCGCTCGGGCCGGGACCTCGACAAGTGGAAGGCGGCGGGCCTGGTCCCCGAGCCCTCCTCGGAGGTCCTGGTGCCGCGGATCGCCGGATCCGTCCTTTCCCTCGAGTGCCGGATCATGTCCGCGCTCCAGGTGGATCCGGCCCGTTTCCGGGACCCCTCCATCCAGGGAAACTATCCCGAAAGGGACTACCACACGGCCTATCTGGGCGAAGTGCTCGCGGCGTGGGCGTCGGAGAGGTTCCTCCGGCCATGAGGGGGGAGCCGTGAGGATTCTCCTCGTACTCTCCCATCCCCGCGCGGATTCCTTCAATGCCGCCGTGGCCGCCGCGCTGAGGGGATCCCTGGAGGGCGAGGGCCACGAGGTGGACCTCCTGGACCTGCATGGCGAAGGCTTCCGCCCCGAGATGCGGCCGGAGGATCTGGAGGCGGCCGCCACCGGGCGGTTTGCGCCCGATGTCGCGGCCCTTCAGGCGCGAGTCTCCGCGGCCGCCGGACTGGCCTTCGTCTTTCCGGTGTACTGGTTCGGCCCGCCCGCCATGGTGAAGGGGTTCGTGGACCGCGTGTTCTTCGAAGGCTTCGCCTTTCGGTTTCTTCCCGGAGGCCGGGTGAAGGGGCTTCTCCACCAGGAGAGGGCTCTCGTTCTCTGCACGGCGGGCGCCTCGGCGCTTCTTTATCGGACCTTCGGGTTCCACCGACCCATGCGGAAGGTCCTCGTGGACTGGACGCTCCGCATGTGCGGCGTCCAGACGGTCCGGCTCGAGGTCTTCCACGGGGTCACGGAGGCGTCGGACGCGCGCCGGAAGGGCTATCTTGACGAAGCGAGGAGGCTGGGCCGCGCCTTCTTCGGCGCGGGGCGCTGAGTCCGCTCGCCGCGCTCGGGCTCATCCCACCGGCCGCCGGTATCCAAGGGATCAGAAGCCCCCGGCCGATCCGGGGCGGCCGGCTACCGCGCTTCCGAAGCTTCGGAGCGGCGCGGGACGTGGAAGCCCCGGCCCGATTGGTACCACCCCAGGGTGCGCCCCGTGGCGGCATCCAGCACGAAGCACCGGGTCCACCCGTAGTGGGCCGCCGCGGCGGCCACGTAGGATTCTCGCACCGTGGGAAGAAGGGACTCCCACACCCCCGGCACCACGTGAAGGTCCTGACGCTCCGGGTCGGCCTTCAGGATGAGGTGCGAGGCCTCCACCTCGGCCCAGACCGCCGCCTGGCGGGCCGCCTCTTTCTCCCTCCGGGCCGCGTCCGCGGCGCTCTCTCCCACCAGCGAAGGCGCCAGGGCCGTCCAGAGGAACCACCCCAGCGCCGCGAGGATCAGGAGGCCCACCCCCGCCAGGACGATCTCGCCCCTTCGCGAGAGGTTGAAGCGGGAGAGCTTCCTCCCCCGTCCACGCCTCGGGACTCTGGTCTCTCGTTTCACCGCCCTCACTCCCCGATGATCTTGATCAGGACCCTCTTGGGGCGCCGGCCGTCGAACTCGCCGTAAAAAATCTGCTCCCACGGGCCGAGGTCGAGTTCCCCGCCCGTCACGGCCACCACCACCTCGCGCCCCATCACTTGGCGCTTGAGGTGGGCGTCGGCGTTGTCCTCGCCCGTCCGGTTGTGGAGATACCTCGAAACGGGGGCGTGGGGCGCCAGCTCTTCGAGCCATCGCTCGTAGTCCTGGTGGAGACCGGGCTCGTCGTCGTTGATGAAGACGCTGGCCGTGATGTGCATGGCATTCACGAGGCAGAGGCCCTCGCGGATCCCACTGATCCGCAGGATCTCCCGGATCCGGTCCGTGAGGTTGATGAAGGCCCTCCGGCCCGGGGTTTCCAGGGTGAGCGTTTCCCGGTGGGACTTCACGGCGGCTCCTTTCGCTGCCCGAAGAGGGGAGTGTAGCACGGGCGGTCCTTGACCGGAGGGGAGCCGCACTCCAGAATGGGCGGCGGGGGATGGAGACGATGCCACAGCGGGTCCTCACCGACGGCGAAGTCATCCGAACGGTCCTGGACGGGGACACGGAGGCCTTCGGCGGTCTCGTGGAGCGGTATCAGAAGGGCCTCGTCACGTACATCTTCCACATGGTCCACAACTACGAGGAAGCGCTGGAACTCTCTCAGGAGGTCTTCATCAAGGCCTTCGAGAGCCTCCGAAGGTACGACGGGCAGTACAAGTTCTCCACCTGGCTTTACAAGATCGCGAGCAACCACACGATCGATCACCTCCGCCGGCAGAAGATGAGCACCACCTCCATCCAGGAGAGGCAGGACAACCCGGACCTTCCCGACCTGCACCTGGAGAGCGCAACCTTGAGTCCGCACGATGCGTACAAAAACAAGATGCTGCTGGTGCAGGTCCAGAAGGCGCTCGAGGACCTCCCGCCCTCCTACCGGGAGCTCATCCTCCTGAGGCACTTCAGTTTCCGGTCCTACGAGGAGATGGCCAAGATCACGGGGATGCCCATCGGCACGGTGAAGAACAGGATCTTTCGCGCGAGGCAGATCCTGATGGAACGGCTCCAGGACTTCCGCTGAGGAATGAGGAAGGCGCCATGACGGACCCACGCGAAAACCGCCGCTGCAACAAGATCCTCGCGCTCCTTCCCCGGTTCATCGAGAACGACTTCACGCCCGAGGAGTCGGCGGAGATCCGGGACCATCTCTCCTCCTGCCCCACCTGCCAGACGGAGTACGAATCCATGAGTCGCCTCCTGGACACCCTGGATTCGCTGCCCTCGGTGGGGGTGCCCGCCTCCTTCAAGGACGCGGTCATGCGCCACATCCCGCCCTCGCGCACTCCCCGCAAGCCATGAAGGAGCCTGGCGAGGGGCTCAAGGAGGCCGCCCGCAACCGGCAGGCCTTCTTTCTCTACGAGATCCTGGAGCGTTTCGAGGCGGGGATCGCCCTTCTCGGACCCGAAGTGAAGTCCGTGCGGGCCGGGCGGATCCAGCTCAAGGATGCCTACGCCTCGGTGGAGGGGGGAGAAGCCTGGCTTCACCAGTGCCACATCGCCCCGTACGCCCATCACACCCACCAGTCGCTCACCCCCGTGGATCCGCTGCGGAAAAGGAAGCTCCTGCTCCACAAGAAAGAGATCCTGAAGATGCGCGGGTGGGTGGACCAGAGGGGCCTGACCCTGATTCCCCTGCGGGTATACTTCAAGAGAGGGAAGGTCAAGGTGGAGCTGGGCCTCGGGCGGGGAAAGAAGGCCTACGACAAGCGTGACGCCCTGCGGGAAAAAGACCTGGACCGGGAGCAGTCGAGGGCCCTCCGCGAGCGCGGGTGAGGCATTCCGTCCCCACAGGCCGGGCTGGGGCCCGTCTCGGGAGGCAGGATCCTCCCCTAAAAAGAGAAATCGATTCCCTGGCGGGTGGATGGCCGGTCTGGGGGCGATGGGCCGCGCGCGGGGGGGGGAGATCGCGCCCCCCGTTGGGGGTCGCGCCGGCTTGCCCCCCGGCCTTCGTGGGGAGTGGCCGGGTGGCCCCCCGCCGGGGAGCGGGAGGCCGTCCTGGAAGGGGCCGATCGCGGCAGGTTCGCCGTCCGGGCGCCGTCCGGGGGCCGGCCTTGCGCTTCCCCTTTTCCGGCGCCTGCGTGGCGGCCGCGTGGTAGAATCGCCCTCCGGAGGATGCATGATCACGGCCGTCAAAGGCACGCAGGACCTGGTCTTTCCCGAGATCGCCGCCTGGCAGGCGGTGGAGGAGGCGGCGCGTCGGGTCTTCTCCCGGTACGGATACACGGAGATCCGGACCCCCGTCTTGGAACCCACCGAACTGTTCATCCGGGGCATCGGGGACGAAACGGACATCGTCACCAAGGAGATGTTCACCTTTCCCGACCGGAAGGGCCGAAGCCTGACCTTGCGCCCGGAAAACACGGCGGGCGTGGCTCGGGCCATGGTGGAGCACCGCCTCCACGAATCGCCCCTGCACGCCAGGCTCTATTACATCGGGCCCCAGTTCCGATACGAGCGCCCCCAAAAGGGGCGATACCGGCAGTTCCACCAGATCGGCGTGGAGGTCTTGGGCGACCCCGCCCCCGGAGCGGACGCCGAAGCCATCGCCATGGTCGTGGAATTTCTGGAGGTTGTGGGTGTCCTGGGTGTTCGCGTCCAGGTGAACTCGGTCGGCTGTCCGGTCTGCAGACCCGTCTTCGTGGAGGCCCTCCGGTCCCGTCTGTCGGAGAGCGCCGCAGGCCTGTGCGGGGACTGCCGCCGGCGGCTCGAAACCAACCCCCTCCGCGTGCTGGACTGCAAGGTCCCCTCCTGCCAGCCCATCCTCGACGGGGCGCCTCGGTTTCGCGACCTGCTCTGCGAGGCCTGCTCGGCGCACCATGCCGGCCTTCGGGAGGCCCTGGGGCGCCTCGGCGTCGGTTTCGCCGAAAGAGACCGCCTCGTCCGCGGGCTGGACTATTACACGCGCACCGTTTTCGAGGTCTCTTCGAGCGCTCTCGGGGCCCAGGACGCGCTGCTGGGCGGCGGGAGGTATGACGGCCTTCTGGAACAGCTCGGTGGGCCGGCCCTGCCGGGATTCGGATGGGCGTTGGGCATGGAGCGGCTCCTGCTCGCGCTCCCGAAGCCGGCGGCGCGGCGCGAGCCTTGGACTTACGTGGCCTGGTCGGGTCCGGGAACCTACGGGGCCGCGCTGGATCTGGCGCGGCACCTGAGGGCCGCCGGCGCCGTTGCCGTGATGGAGCACTCGGCGCGTTCCTTCAAGTCCGCCCTCAAACGGGCCGACCGCATGAACGTGCGCTGGGTGGTCCTCGTGGGGGAGGAGGAGCGCCAGAGCGGGGTCTATACGCTCAAGGACCTCGAGACCGGGGAGCAGCAGGCGCTGGCGGCGGAGGCCCTGGCGGAGCGAATCCTGAAGGAGCGGCCATGAACCTGCCCGAACGCACGCACTACGCGGGTGAGATCCGGAAGAGCCACGTGGGCCAGAGCGTCTGCCTCATGGGATGGGTCCGCCGGCGGAGGGATCTGGGAAGCCTCGTCTTCGTGGACCTTCGAGACCGGGAGGGGATCGTCCAGATCGTCTTCTCGGAAGACCTGGACGCGGCGGCCTTCGCGGGCGCCCACGAGCTGAGGCCCGAATTCGTGATCCTGGTGCGGGGGACCGTCCGCCTCCGGGGCGAGCGTGACGTGAATCCCCACATGCAAACGGGGGCCGTGGAGGTGGCGGCCACGTTCCTGGAAGTTCTCGCCGAAGCCGAGACGCCGCCCTTCGCCGTGGAGGACGAAGCCCTCGTGAGCGAGGAGATGCGCCTGCAGTACCGGTACCTGGACCTGAGACGGCCCTTCCAGAACGCGCGGCTCGTGGCCCGCCACCGCCTCACGCGGCGGACCCGGGAGTTCTTGTCGGACCGTGGGTTCATCGAGATCGAGACGCCCTTCCTGACCAAGTCCACCCCCGAGGGCGCCCGGGACTTCCTTGTGCCCTCGCGCCTGAGGCGTGGGTCCTTCTATGCCCTGCCCCAGTCCCCCCAGCTGTTCAAGCAGCTGTGCATGGTCTCCGGCTTCGACCGGTACTTTCAGGTGGTCCGCTGCTTCCGCGACGAGGACCTGAGGGCCGACCGCCAGCTCGAGTTCACCCAGATCGACATCGAGATGTCCTTCGCCACTCAGGAAAGGGTCATGGCCGTGGCCGAGGGGCTCATCCTGGACCTCTTCGAAGAGGTCGGGTGGCCCGCGCCCGCATCGGTCCCGCGTGTTTCCTACCGAGAGGCCATGGAGCGGTACGGTTGCGACAAGCCCGACACGCGCTTCGGCATGGAGCTCAAGACCGTCTCCGGGATCGCCGGGCAGACCTCCTTCGGCGTTTTCCGGTCGGTGCTGGATGCCGGGGGGGTGGTCCGGGGGATCTCCGTGCCCGGGCAGGCCGGACCGAGCCGCAAGCAGCAGGAGGACCTGAACGGCCTCGTGAAGCCTCACGGAGGGAAGGGCGTGGTGACCCTCTGGCGCAAGGGCGGGCAGATCGCCGGACCCGCGCTGAAACACCTGGGCGACGGCCCGGCCGGCGCCCTCCTGGAGGCGGTGGGCGCCGGAGACGGCGACCTGGGGCTTTTCGTCGCGGACGGGTACGATACGGCCTGCGCCTGCCTTTCGGCCCTCCGCCTCCACTTCGCCAAGGCCCTCGGCCTCCTCGAGCCGGACCGCCATGATCTCCTCTGGGTCCACCGGTTTCCCATGTTCGAATGGAGCGCGGAAGAGGGTCGCTGGGCCGCCCGCCACCATCCCTTCACCATGCCCCGGCCCGAGGATTGGGGGATTCTGGAGACCGACCCCGGCGCGGCCGAGGCCCTCGCCTACGACCTCGTCCTCGACGGGAACGAAATCGGGGGAGGATCCATCCGAATCCACCGAGGGGACGTGCAGAGAAGGGTCTTCAAGGTCCTGGGGTTTTCGGAGGAGCAGGCCCAGGAGAAATTCGGGTTCCTCCTGGACGCATTCCGCTTCGGGACCCCGCCCCACGGCGGGATTGCCTTCGGTCTGGATCGCCTGGCCATGATCCTCCTGGGCTGCGAGTCCATCCGGGACGTGATCGCCTTTCCCAAGACCACCTCGGGCCTGTGCCTGATGACGGGCTCTCCGGGAACCGTGGAGGCCGCTCAACTGGACGAACTGGGCGTCCGGCTGCGGCCGGGCGAATGAGGAAGCGGCCCGGCGGGGCCGCGGAAGGAGTCGGACCATGGCGGGAGTCACGAATTCCCATGCCCCGCAGCCGAAACGCCGCGTGACCCTGGGCGTCTCGGCCGGGATCAGCATCTACAAGGCCTGTGACCTGGTGCGCCGGCTCATGGATCGAAACTGCGAGGTCCAGGTCGTTCTGACGTCCCATGCGGCGCGCATGGTGGCGCCGGTGACCTTCCAGGCCCTTTCCGGGCGCCCGGTCATCACCGACCTTTTCGAGGGGGCGGGGGAGCCTTCCATCGCCCACGTCGAGCTGGCCAAGTGGGAAGAACTTCTGGTGGTGGCTCCGGCCACCGCCAATGTCCTGGGCAAATTCGCCCGGGGCATCGCCGACGATTTCCTCACGACCCACTACCTCGCCAACCGCGGAGCGCCCGTCCTTCTGGCCCCGGCCATGAACGGAGCCATGTGGAGGCACCCCGCCGTGCAGGAGAACCTGCGGATCCTGGAACAGCGCGGCCACGCCGTTCTCCAGCCGGGGAAGGGGAGTCTGGCGTGCGGCGATGTGGACGAAGGGCGCCTGCCTGAACCTGCGGCCATCGCCCAGGAGGCGGTTTCCCTTCTGGAGCGGAGGGGGGATATGGCCGGGCTTCGCGTTCTCGTGACCGCCGGCCCCACCCGGGAGGGACTGGATCCCGTGCGGTACCTGTCCAACCGCTCCTCGGGAAAGATGGGCTACGCCGTGGCGCGCGAAGCCCTCCAGCGGGGAGCCTCGGTGGACCTGGTCTCGGGGCCCGTGTCGCTGGACCCGCCGCCCGGGGCGCGCGTGCACTACGTCACCACGGCCGAGGAGATGGGGGAGGCGGTGCGGAGCCGGTTCCCGGAGTGCGACCTCCTCGTGATGGCCGCGGCCGTGGCCGACTACCGTGCGGCCGAAGTCCTGGCGCAGAAGCGGAAGAAGGGGCCCCAGGGCTGGACCGTTCGGCTCGTCAAGACCGCGGACATCCTCGGGGGCCTCCGCAAGATCCGGCGGCCGGGCCAGTTCGTGTGCGGGTTCGCGGCCGAAACGGAGAACGTGAGGGAGAACGCCATCAAGAAGCTCAAGGAGAAGGGGTTGGATCTGGTGGCGGCCAACGACGTGTCCCGGCCGGATTCGGGCTTTGACGCCGACCGGAACGCCCTGATCCTGCTCTGGCCCGATGGGCACGAGGAGCGGATCCGGGAGGCTTCCAAGCCCGAGTGCGCACGGGCCCTTCTCGACGCCATCGTAGAGAGCCGCCGTGGACGATAAGGATCTTCGGGGTCAGCTCCGCCTCCGGGCGGCGTACCTGGCGGGCGAGGGCCTGGGATACGCCCTCACCCGCCCCGGACCCGCGCCGCTCGTGTCGGAAGGACCTCCGACGGAACCTCTCGAGAAACTGCGAATCGGCATGGGGGACTGCCGCCTCTGCCGCCTCTGCGAGAAGAGGACGCGGATCGTGTTCGGGGCGGGAAACCCCAGGGCGCGCCTGCTTTTCGTCGGAGAGGGTCCGGGGGCCGACGAGGACGAACAGGGGATCCCCTTCGTCGGGCGCGCGGGTCAGCTCCTGACCGAGATCATCACCCGGGGGATGGGCCTGAAGCGCGAGGACGTGTACATCGCCAACGTGGTCAAATGTCGCCCCCCGGATAACCGCGTTCCCCTGCCCGATGAAATGGCCGCGTGCATGCCCTTTCTGGAGGCCCAGATCGCCTGCATCCGTCCGGAGGTGATCGTGACGCTGGGCGCCACCGCCGCCCAGGGACTCCTCGGCGAGAAAATGGCGATCACGCGCATTCGAGGGACGTGGCGGAATTTCAAGGGCATCCCCCTCATGCCCACCTACCACCCATCCTACCTTCTGCGCAACCCGGCGGCGAAGGGAGACGTCTGGGGGGACATCAAGCAGGTCATGGCCCGCCTTGGCCTCCCCATTCCGAGGAAGAAGGGCTGATCCGGGAAGCAAGAGACGAACCGGCCCCTCCTGGGGAGCGGCCGGCTCGGTCCGATCCCGCGAAAACGGAACCGGCGGGGGTTTCCCCCCGCCGGTGCGCGTCACCGGGGCGCCGAAATCCGCGAAGCCGGAATGGCAGGGGCCTCGGGAATCGTCCCGGAGCCTGGAAGGGAAGACGGCTGCTTGGCGGTGGTGGAAGAATTCGACGTGCTCTGGCCGTGCGGGGGGGTAGGGACTCGCTTGGACTCGAAGGGGAGGATCCGGCGAACGTAGGAGATGGTCTTGGGCATCCAGTCACCTCAATCGTGCCCGAAGAATATAAGTCCCCGACGGGACTCTGTCAAGGTGAACAAGTCCTTCTAAATCAATTACTTACATTTATGGCCTTGGACGGGGACCTGTGGAAAAGTTTGGAGATTTCCACCACGCCGTCTCGATGTCCGCGGGCCGGTGCCTAAATGTCGTAGTACAGGGCGAACTCGTACGGGTGGGGGCGTAGGGCGATTTCCTCCACCTCGCGATGTCGCTTGTACTCGATCCAGGTGCGGAGGAAATCCTCCGTGAACACGTCCCCTTTGAGGAGAAAGGCGTGGTCCTTCTCGAGGCAATCCAGGGCCTCGGTGAGAGAGCCCGGCATGGTGGGGATCTCCTTGAGCTCCTCCGGCGGCAGGCCGTACAGGTCCTTGTCGAGGGGGGGGCCCGGATCGATCCGGTTCAGGACGCCGTCGAGTCCCGCCATGAGCTGGGCGGCGAGGGCCAGGTAGGGATTGCAGGAAGGGTCGGGGGGCCTGAATTCGATGCGCTTGGCCTTGGGGCTTTCGGTGTACAGGGGGATGCGGATGCTGGCGGAGCGATTCCGGCGGGAGTAGGCCAGGTTCACGGGGGCCTCAAAGCCGGGCACCAGCCGCTTGTACGAATTGGTGGTGGGGGCGATGATGGCCGCCAGCGCCCGGGCGTGCTTGAGGAGCCCCCCGATATAATGGAGAGCCATCTGGGATAGACCCGCGTACCCGTTCCCGGGGAAAAGGGGTTTGGACTCCTTCCAGAGGCTCTGGTGCGTGTGCATTCCCGACCCGTTGTCGCCGAAAAGGGGCTTGGGCATGAAGGTGGCCGTCTTGCCGTGGCGAAGGGCGGCGTTCTTCACGACGTACTTGAACTTCATGAGGTTGTCCGCCGTCTGGACCAGGGTGTCGAATCGGATGTCGATCTCCGACTGTCCCGCCGTGGCGACCTCGTGGTGGTGGGCCTCCACTGTGAGGCCCACCTCCTCCATGAGGCGCACCATCTCCGCCCGAAGATCGTGAAGGGAATCAGTGGGGGGGACCGGGAAATAACCCTCCTTGTAGCGGGGCTTGTACCCCAGGTTGGGCTTCTCGTCCCGGCCCGTGTTCCACCGCCCCTCGGAGGAATCGAGGAAGTAGTAGCCGGAGGAGGCGTTCTGGTCGAAGCGGATATCGTCGAACACGAAGAACTCGGCCTCGCAACCGAAGAAGGCCGTATCCGCGATGCCGGTGGATACCAGGTAGTTCTGGGCTCGGTGGGCGATGTTTCTCGGATCCCGGGTGTACCTCTCCCGCGTCACGGGGTCGAGGACGTCGCAGATGAGGGTGAGCGTGGGCTGGACGAAGAAGGGATCCACGAAGGCGCTGGATGGGTCGGGCACGACGATCATGTCGCTCTCGTGGATCGAGCGCCAGCCGCGGATGGACGAGCCGTCGAAGCCCACGCCCTCGGTGAACGAGTCCTCTGAAAACACCGTGGCCGGCACCGTGAAATGCTGCCACAGGCCCGGAAGGTCCATGAACCTGAGGTCCACCATCCGGATCCCCTTCTCTCGGATCAGCTCCATCACGCCCTTCGCATCCATGGCCTCGGACCCTCCTTCCATCTAGGGGAAACGAAATAACGGGGGCCACTTTACCCACACTCCTCCCCTCCGTCAACAGCGGGAGGAGCCTCTTGTTTTCCTCCTTTCATTGGCGCAGGTCGCCCCGCCGGGATACAATCCGCAGAGCCCCCGACAGGGGCCACTCCGCGAGGGAACCGGTGGACGAGAAACTCACGCCCGCCATGCGCCAGTGGCGGCGGGTAAAGGACCAGCATCCCGGCAAGATCGTCCTCTTCCGTATGGGCGACTTTTACGAGATGTTCGGGGAGGACGCCCGGATCGCCGCGGAGGTCCTCGAGATCGCCCTCACGACCCGCGAAAAGAACAAGGTCGAGCCGATGCCCATGGCCGGCATTCCGTACCACGCCCTGGAGGCCTACCTCGGGCGATTGATCCGGGCGGGGTTCCGGGTGGTCCTGTGCGATCAGGTGGAGGATCCGGCCACCGCCAAGGGGCTGGTGCGGCGGGAGGTGACCCGGGTGGTGACCCCGGGAACGGCCCTGGAAGAAGGCGTCGTGGAGGCGTCCCAGACGGTCCTTTTGGCCGCCTGGTGTCCCGGCGAGGATTTCGTCGGGATGGCGTGGGCGGACCTCTCGTCGGGGGACCTGGTGGTGTGGCTCTCGACCGCATCCGAAGCGCAGGACCGCTTGCGGGCCGTAGGCCCGGCGGAGATCCTCCATCCGGAGGGTTTCCCGGCGCCCGAGGTGCCGGGCGCCGCCGTCACGCCCCTTCCGGCGGCGGTGTTTCACCCCCGGGACCCGCGGGAAGCCCTGTGTCGCCGGTTCGGTCTTCCCGCGGGATTGCCGGGCCTGCCTCCGGAGAGGGAAGCCCTGGGCGCGCTGCACGCGGTCCTGGACTACCTGCAAGACCGCGGAGCCAAGGTGCTCAAGCCTCCGAGGACGGAAGTTCCGGGCACTTCGCTCGTCTTGGACGAGGCCACCCGGCGCAACCTGGAACTCGTGGCGTCGGTCGAAACGGGGGGGCGGAAGGGCACCCTGCTCGAAGCCATGGATGCCACCCTCACCCCCATGGGTTCGCGCCTGCTCCGGGACTGGCTTCTGGCCCCGTCCGCCCAGAGGGATGAGATCCTGCACAGGCAGGGCACCGTTGCCTGTTGGCTTTCCAACCCGCAGAACCTGCGAACCGTGAGGGAGCGGCTCCGCGGCTTTCCGGACCTGGCGCGTGTCACGGCGAGGCTGGGCGCGGGGATCGCCACCCCGAGGGACGCGGCCATGCTGCGCGAGGCGCTTCAGAGGCTTCCGGGCGTAAGGGAATGCCTTGCGGCGGCCGGAGGCGTCCCCGGGGCCCTGAGCCGCGAGGAGTTAACCGGATGGGCGGCTCGGCTCGCCCAGGTCCTCGAAGAATGCCCGCCTCCCCACGCCCGGGAGGGAGGCATTTTCGCGCGGGGGTGGAACGCCGAGCTGGACGCCTTGCGCGATCTGGCCGAAAACGCCCATGCCGCCATCCTGGAGGTGGAGCGCCGGGAGCGGGATCGCACGGGGATCGCCAGCCTGAAGGTCCGCTACAACAAGATCTTCGGCTACTTTCTGGAGGTCAGCCGAGCCAACTTGGGACGGGTGCCCCCGGATTTCGAGCGGCGCCAGACCCTGGTCAACGGGGAGCGTTTCGTGACCTCCGAGCTGAGGGACCTGGAAGCGAGAATCCTGAGCGCGCGGGCAGACCGAGAAGCCCTCGAATCGAAGCTCTGGACGGACCTTCAGGCCGAGCTGGCTGCCGTCCTTCCGGTCTTCCGGGAGGCCGCGGGCGCCCTGGCGAGGGAGGACGTTCTTCAAGGCTTCGCGCACCTGGCGAGGGCGCGCGCCTACACCCGTCCCGAGGTGGTGGACGATCCGGTCCTTCTTCTGGAGGAGAGCCGTCATCCCGTCCTGGAACTCGATTCCCGGCACCAGCCCTTCATTCCCAACCCGGTCCGTCTCGATACAAGTGAGGACCAGATCGTTCTCCTGACCGGACCCAACATGGGGGGGAAGTCCACCTACCTGCGGCAGGCCGCCCTCATCGCGATCATGGCCCAGACGGGATCCTTCGTGCCCGCGAGGAGGGCCGTGACGGGGCTGGCGGACCGTCTCTTCTGCAGGGTGGGAGCCGGGGACAGCCTCCTGCGGGGCCTGTCCACCTTCATGGTGGAAATGACCGAAACGGCCGCCATCCTTCGAAATGCCACCGCCCGGTCCCTGGTGATCCTCGACGAGGTGGGCCGCGGAACCAGCACCTACGACGGGCTGGCCATCGCCTGGGCCGTCGTGGAAGCCCTGCGGGGCGGGGAGGGGGGCGTGGGGTGCCGAACCCTCTTCGCGACCCACTACCACGAACTCACCGAATTGGGGAAGACCCTTCCCGGCGTACGGAACCTCACCATGGGGGTCCGGGAGCATGAAGGGCGGGTCGTTTTCTTGAGGACCGTTGAAGAGGGCGCCGCGGACCGATCCTACGGAATCCACGTGGCCGAGCTGGCCGGGGTTCCAGCCAGGGTCGTGGAGCGGGCCCGGGCCATTCTCTCCCGTCTGGAGGCCCGCCGTGCGGGTCTTTCCCTGGAATCGGCCCCGCCCGGCCGCCCGCGCCAGCCCAACCTCTTCCCCGGTGAGGGTGGCGCCGAGGAGGCCCGCGTCCTCGCGGAGTTGCGCGCCGTAGACGAGGGCACCCTTTCCCCCCTGGAAGCACTCCTGCTGATCCATCGCCTTCGCAAGAAGCTCGGCCTGCCCTCCTGATTGCGCTTTGCGGAACTATTGAATATTCAGCGAATTGCAAGGCTCTGGGGTGCGTCCGGCTCAATAGTGAGCGCGGTAACATCAGATTACTTGACAAGTATGCAGTGCGATATTATATTTTCTCCGTAGCCATCGGCCCTCGCCGGTTTGGGGGCCCGGATTCAAGAAAGGAGGTATCGCAATGACCCTGATGCGTTGGAACCCCTATCGGGAACTGATGACCATGCACGAGCAGCTCAATCGCCTCTTCGACGAGGGCTTCAGTCGGGGAGCTTCGGGCGAAGTGGAGTACGGCGCCTGGGCGCCCGCCGTGGATCTGCGGGAAGAGGACAAGCGCTTCGTGATCGAAGTGGACCTTCCGGGCGTAAAAAAGGAGGACATCGAGATTCAGCTGGAAAACAACCTCCTGACCATCCGCGGGGAGCGGCGCTTCGAGAGCGAAACCAAGAAGGAGCATTACCACCGGATCGAGAGGGCCTACGGAAAGTTCCTCCGCTCCTTCACCCTTCCCACCCGGGTGGACGCCGCGAAAATCAGCGCCACCCAGCGGGACGGAATCCTCGAAGTCGTCGTCCCGAAGGCCGAGGAGTCGCTGCCGAAGAAGATTGAGGTCAAAGGCTGACCCAAGACCTCGGGTGCGCAAAGGGGGGCCATTCAGGCCCCCCTTTCCTTTCGACTCGGCAGGTGTCCCATCTGAACCCGAGGAGGCACCCGGGGCACGTCATCTCTCGGGCCGGAGGAACGCGCGCCCGGTGACCGCGACCTAGGGGACCGCAAGGGAATCGGGAACTCTGGACCCGGGAGCCGGCCAAAGGGCCGGGTCGGACCCCCCGTTCCAGGGAGTTCGCCCGTTCGCCCTGGAGGCCCGGAGCCTCGAGGGCCCATCCCGGGCCCTTCAAAGGAGGGGCGCCTTCGCCCAAGGGCCGTCTTTCCTATGCTATCCTCAGTCTCCTGCAGGGAGGATGCGCCGCGCATGGCTCAAAAGATCCCGCTCACCGTCGCCGAAAAGCAGAAGATCCTCTTTTTGTCCTCCACGCCCGCCCCGGCGCTGTCGGATTGGGGGCGCCGCCACGAGGAGGCCGGTTTCCTGCACGATGCCCTCCTGTACTTCGAGGCCGCCCGGGATCGAGCCTCCCTGGAGCGGCTCGCGCAAACCGCGGTGGAATCCGCCGACCTCCTGCTTCTTCTCAATGCCCACAAGGCCCTGGGCGGGGTCCCACCGGCGAAATCACTCGAGGCCCTGAGGACGAAAGCCGAGGCCCTGGGAAAGCGCCTGGAGGCCGAACGGGCCGCCCAGCTGCTCGTCCCCGGCGATGGCGGGGAGAGTTGAAGACCCCATGATCGAAGTTCGGGACCTGACGCGCAGGTTCGGGCGAACGGAGGCGGTGAGCCATCTCCACTTCCGCATCGAAAAGGGGGACATCGTCGGCTTTCTCGGGCCCAACGGGGCCGGAAAGACGACGACCCTCCGGATGATCACCGGCTTTCTGCCTCCCACCGAAGGAGACGTGGTGGTGGGCGGTCTTTCCTCCCAGGAGGACGGAAAGGCCGTGCGGAGGCAAATCGGGTACCTCCCGGAAAACAACCCCCTTTATGAGGACTTGAGGGTGCGGGAATACCTCGCCTTCCGGGCGGAGCTGAAAGGCGTCCCCCGGCGCCTTCGGGCCCGGCGCATCGGGGAGGTCCTGGAGGCATGCGACGCCCTGGAAGTGAGGGACCGGATCATCGGGGCCTGCTCCAAGGGCTTCCGACAGCGGGTGGGGATCGCCGACGCCCTCCTCGCCGACCCACCGGTCCTCATCCTGGATGAACCCACCGTGGGCCTCGACCCCGCCCAGATCGCCCAGACACGCACCCTCATCAAGGGTCTCAGCGCCGACCACACGGTGCTCCTGTCCACCCACATCCTCCCCGAGGTCGAGGCCATCTGCTCCCGGGCCCTCATCCTCCATCGAGGGCGGCTCCTCTTCGACGGCTCGGTGGAGGGGTTGCGGAAAGGTCTGTCCGGCGGCCATTTGACGTGCACCGTGCGGGCTCCCCGGGCCGAGGCCGAGGTTTGCCTGGCGGAGATCCCGGGAGTGATGCGGGTGCGGACGGTGGCGGAATCGGGAGGGGAAACCCGGCTGGAGCTGGAGACCGATCCCGCTTCCGACGTGCGGGAGGCCATCGTGCGGGCGTGTTCTCTCCGCGGGCTGACCCTCCTTGAGCTGGCGGCCCGGCAGATTTCGCTGGAGGAGGCCTTTCTCTCCATCACGACGGACGAGGCCGCCGGGGAGGTGGAGCCGTGAAGGGTGCATGGGCCATCGCCAAGAAGGAGCTCCGCTCCTATTTCCTCGCTCCGCTCGCCTACGTGGTCATCACCGCCTTTCTGCTTCTCAACGGGTTCTTCTTCTACGCGATCTTGGCCGTACTGAGTCAGCCGGGGGCCTCCTCCACGTCTCCCATGAGCCTTCTCTTCGGCGGCACCGTCTTCTTCTGGATCTTCCTGATCGTGACCGTGCCCGTCATCACCATGCGCCTGGGCGCCGAGGAGCTGAAGAGCGGAACGGTGGAAACGCTCCTGACGGCCCCCGTGACCGACCTCGAGGTGGTTCTCGGGAAGTTCCTCGGGGCGCTTTTCCTCTATGTGGCCGCCTGGCTGCCGACGGGTCTCTACGTCTGGGCCGTGTCCCTCTATTCCGAGGTGGATCCCGGGCCCGTGCTGGGAGGATACCTGGGGACGGTCCTGGTGGGTCTCTTGTTTCTCTCCGTCGGGATCTTCACGACCTTCGTTTCGAAGAACCAGGTGGTGGCCGCCATCCTGGCCTTCGCCCTCCTCCTTCTCCTGCTGCTTCTTTCCCTGATTTCCTACATCATCACCGATCCGTTCTGGAAGGAGGTCTTTTCGTACATGGACCTCTACGCCGCCATGCAGGGCTTCTCCCGGGGAATGGTGGATTCGCGCCCCGTCCTCTACTGCCTGTCCGGAGCGGCCTTCTTCCTGGCCCTGGCTTACCAGGCCCTCCAGGCCCGGCGTTGGAGGTGACCGCATGAGGGCCCGGCTTCTGAAGCAGACCAACTGGGGGGTGGTGCTCGCGGTGCTCGCGGGGCTCCTTCTCATGGTGAACTATCTTTCGGCGCGCCATTACCGGAGGTGGGATCTCACCGCCTCGCGCTCCTTCTCCCTGTCGGACCAGGCCCGCAAGGTCCTCGCCGACCTCCAGACTCCCCTCCGCGTGGTGGTGTTCCTGTCTCCCGCCGACGAACTCTTCGGACGCGTCACGGATCTTCTCGAGGCCTTTCGGGAGGTCTCTCCCCGCATCCAGGTGGAAACCATCGACCCCGATCGCGACCGGGCTCGCGTGCAGGCGCTGGCCCAGCAGTACAAGGTCAACGTGGCCAACGTGGTGGTCTTCGAGGCCGGGGATCGGTCACGGCACGTGGAAAAGGACCAGATGGTCGAGTACGACTTCTCGGGCCTCCAGGAAGGCGCACCGGCGAGGATCAAGGCCTTCAAAGCGGAGCAGGCCTTCGTGAACGCCATCCTCGAGGTGCAGAATCCTCACCAGCCCGTGGTCTATTTCACGTCCGGCCACGGAGAGAGAGGCCTGGGAGGGCGCGGGGAGGGCATCGGAATCCTCCGGGACCGCCTCGAAAAGGAGGGGGCGCACGTCCGCGAGTGGATCGGGTTGGGGAAGGCCCAGGTTCCGGTGGACGCCGACGCCTTGGTGGTCGCCGGGCCCCAAGGGGCTTTTCTGCCTCAGGAGGCCGAGGCGCTGGACGCCTATCTTCGAAAGGGAGGCAGGGCCCTGTTCCTCCTGGACCCCGTCCTGGAAGGGAAACCCCCGTCTTTCGCGCCCACGGGCCTCGAGGGGGTTCTGGAACGGTGGGGGGTCGTCCTGACGAACGATGTGGTCCTCGATCCCGCCGCCGCGGTCCCCCAGATGGGGCCGCAAACCTTCTTCGCCGCCCGCTTCGGGGAGCACGTGACCGTTCAGGACCTGGCGAGGAACCGGTTCCTCGTCCTCTTCGGCCTTGCACGGTCCCTGGAAGTCGGTTCCCCCCGGGAGGCGGGCTATGTCGTCACCCGCCTGATCAGTTCCTCCCCCTCCAGCTGGGGGCTGACGCGCCTGGAGGGTCTGGAGGGGGAATTGGCCAAGGGAGCCGGCGATCCGCAGGGCCCCCTTCCGCTCGCCCTGGCGGTGGCCTCCGAAGAGCCTTCCAGGAAAGCCAGGATCGTGGTCGCGGGAGACTCGGATGTGGCCACCGACGGCCTGATGGGCGCGGGCTTCGGAAACCAGCTGTTCTGTATGAACGCCGTCCATTGGCTGCTGGAGCAGGAGAGCCGCATCGCCATTCCGCCCAAGTCCTCCGTCGAGACGCACCTGGACCTCACGGCCTCTCAAGCCAACGTCCTGCTCCTCCTTTTCGTGGTGGTGCTCCCCGCCAGCGTGGCGGGATTGGGCGGATGGGTCTTCCTGCAGCGCCGAAGGTGAGCCCGTGAAGCGATCCACCTGGGTGCTCGCCATCCTGGCCGCCGCCATCCTGGCCGCCATCCTCCTTTGGGAAAGAGACCGGCCCACCACCGCCGAATCGGAGGCGGGAAGGGGCCGGATCCTGGGCGGCCTTCGCGCGGAGGATGTGCGGGGCGTGGACCGATCGGGCTACCAGCCCCTGTCCCTCGTGCGCACGGACCCAGATGGAGATTCGGACGGCTCGGACGGTCCGGCGGAGGGGTGGAAACTCACCGCTCCCGTGGAGGATCCGGCGGACGGCTACGCCGTGAGCGGGTTCGTAGAGAGACTGCTGGCCGCGCGTGGTCTGCGTGCCGTGGACGAGGGCGCGAGGCCCGAGGACCTGGGGCTCAAACCGCCGAGGGCCACCTGGACGCTGCGGACGGCGAGCGGGGTCCGCGTCCTGGAGGTGGGTCTCCCCGCGCCCCTGGGCGAGGGGCTTTACGTCCGCGCCGAGGGCAAGTCCTGGGTATTGGAGTCCGGCATGGAGGAAACGCTCCTGCGGCCCGCCTCGGCCTTCCGGCTCCGGGATCTCCTCCCCGTGGGATCCCACGAGGTGGAACGGGTGACGGTCCGCCACCGCGACGGCCGGACCCTCTCCTTTCGGCGGGAGCCCGCCGGAGGCTGGACCGTGACGGAGCCCTACTCCGACTGGGGCGCCTCGGAAACGATCCTGACGCTCCTCGACGACCTGTGCCTCTGCCCCGTAATGGACTTTCCCGAGCTGCCGCCGGAGGAGACGGCCCGGGAATTCGATTCCCCTCGGACCAGAATCGAGGTTCACGGCGGCGGGAAGGCGTATGCTGTGGAGCTCGGCGGCCCGGCGCCCGGGGGCGAAGCCGCCGAACGGAGGGTCCTGGCGCGGTGCACGGGACGCTCAGGCGTCCTGGCCGTTTCCCTCAACTCCCTGAAATCCCTGGACCAGCCCCCGGAAACCTTCCGGTCCCTGGAGGTCCTCCGGCGCTCCGTCTTCGAGTGCGATGAGGTCCTGGTGTCCGGAGACGCGACCGTTCGGATCGTCCGGGACGACGGAGCGGGATGGCGCTTCGCCGAGCCCTCCCCGCCCCCCCCGGGCGGCGACGCGCCCTCGCTGGCCGGCGCCTTGACGGCCCTGAAAGGCATCCGGGTGTCGGATCCCGCGGAAGGCGCGCCCGCCCCGAAGGGACGAGCGGTCACGGTCGTCCTGCGGGGGGACGTCTTCGAGGAGCGGGTTCAGGTCTGGAGGGATGCCGGAGCCACCTTCGCACGGCCCGCGGGGCGGCCCGTGCGTGTCGAATTGGACCCGGCGGGGTGGGCCAAGGTGGAAGCCGCCCTCGGGAAGGCCTCCCTCGGGTCGGAGGGGAAGCGCCCATGAAGATTCGACCTGCTCGGGCCCGCCGGGGCGACGTCCCCCCGGCGTGGGTGTTCGTGGCTCTTGGAGGGGTCCTCTTCGCCGCCGGCGCCCTCGCGGTCTCGCTGCTCCCCGAGCGGTTTCACCCCCAGTGCGGCTTCCACGCCGTATCGGGGCACCCGTGCCCCACCTGCGGGGCCACGCGAAGCGTCCTCCTTCTCGCGCGTCTGCGCCCCCTCGACGCGTTTCGGACCAACCCCCTGTTTGCTTCGGCCGTGGCGGTGGTTCTCCTGTGGATCGGGGCTGGGGTTGCAGCCCGGCTCGCGGGGCGAAACCTGTACGTGGAGGTGGGGGCCCGGGAGGAGAAGTGGTGGTGGTTCGCCCTCCTGGGGGCGTTCCTGGTCAACTGGGTGTATCTGTGGCGGGCGGGCGTGTAGCGGGGCCCTCTTCCGGCGGCTACAATGGACCCCGCACGGAGCGTTGAACGCCGATGGCGATTCCGGACTGGCGCGGCAAACGAGTCATCGTTCTGGGGGACCTGATCCTCGATCGGTTCGTGTACGGTGAGGTGCATCGCATCTCGCCCGAAGCGCCCATCCCCGTGGTGGAGGTCCGGGACGAACGGGCCATGCCCGGAGGAGCCGCCAACGTGGCTTCGAACGTGAGAGCGCTGGGCGGCGGGGCCGCCGTCTTCGGGGTCGTGGGGGACGATGAATCCGGCGACCACCTGGTCTCTCTCCTCCGGTCGGATGGGGTGGAGGTCTCGGGCCTTCTGAGAGACCCGGGACGGTGCACCACGGTAAAGACCCGCATTGTCGCCCATCGCCAACAGGTGGTCCGGGTGGACCGGGAGGTCCGCACGGCCGTTTCCGACGGACTGAGAAGCGCCCTCCTGGCCCGGCTCGAGGATCTTCTTCCCCGCAGCGGGGCCCTTGTGGTCTCCGATTACGCCAAGGGGCTCTTCTGCCCGTCGTTTCTGAACAGCCTGGGGGAGCTGGCCCGGAGGGCGGGGGTCCCGTACCTCGTGGATCCGAAACCCATCCACTTTCCCTATCCGGGGGCCACCGTTCTGACGCCCAACCGCCAGGAGGCGGCGGAGCTCTTGGGGCGTCCCTTTACGGTCGATGAGATCCCGAAGGCCGCCGCGGACCTCCTCGGGAGGACCGACTGGGGAGCGATCCTGTTCACGCTGGGCCCCGAAGGGATGGCCCTCGCCGAGCGCAACCGCCCCCTCGTTCAGATCCCCGCGAGGGTCCGGGAAGTCTTCGACGTGACCGGGGCGGGGGACACGGTCGTAGCGGCCCTGGCCCTCGGGCTTGCGGCGGGCCTTCCCCTGGAGGGGGCCGCACGCCTGGCCAACCTGGCGGCGGGTGTCGTGGTGGGCAAGGTCGGGACGGCCGTGTGTTCTCCGGCGGAGCTCGAAGCCGCGCTGGCTGCGGCGCCCCCATGAACGGTGCGCCGAGGATTTCGCCCGATCCCGTCCGGCGGGAGGGGAACGACGTGGCGCGCATGTTCGGCGCCATCGCCCCCACCTACGACCGGTTGAACCACCTTCTCTCGCTCCACGTGGACCGCCTCTGGCGCCGGAGGGCCGTGAAATCCCTTGCGGCGAGGCCCGGGAGCTGCGTTGTGGATGTGTGCACGGGGACGGGAGACCTTGCGTTGGCCCTCCTGCGCCGGGTGGACTTGAAGCTGGTGGGGGTGGACTTCAGCCTCCCCATGCTGCAGAAGGCCGGGGCGAAGCGAGGGGGCGGACGCCTGCGTCGGGTGCAGGGGGATGCCCTGGATCTGCCCTTGAGGACAGGGGCGGTGGATGGCGCCATGGTGGCCTTCGGCGTCCGGAACTTCCAGGATTTGGATCGGGGGCTAAAGGAACTGGCGCGCGTTCTGCGGCCCGGTGGACGGCTCGTGATCCTGGAATTCTCCGTACCGAGGGGACGCATTTTCGCCCCCCTCTTCCGCTTCTACTTCGTGCGGGTGCTTCCCTGGGTGGGGCGTTGGGTGAGCGGCGTGGAGGGTCCCTACGGATACCTTCCCGCTTCGGTGGGCCTGTTTCCCACCCACGATGCCTTCCGCGAACGACTGGAGGAGGCCGGGTTCTCGGTGGAGTCCCAAAGCCCGCTGACGGGGGGAATCGCGATGCTGCACGTGGCGGTGAGGAATCCTGGAGAAGGAGAATGAGCCGGATCCTGGCGGTGGACTGGGGCGAGCGGCGGATCGGACTGGCCGTATCCGATGAAACACGAACCCTGGCGAGGCCCCTTCCGACCCTCCACGTGAAGGGGGTTCGGGAGGGACAGGCGGGCGTGGCGGCTCAGGTCGTCGCCCAGGGGGCCGTCCGCGTGGTTCTGGGCCGGCCCCTTCACATGGACGGCCGGAGCAGCGCGCTCGAGGAAAAGGTGACCGCCTTCGCCGCCGCCCTGGCCCGCAGGTTGCCCTCCGTGGACCTGGTCTTCTGGGACGAGCGGCTCACCAGCGTGGAGGCCGCCTCCATGCTCAGGGAGCGTGGAGAGCGCGTGGGTCGGAACAAGGGACGCCTGGACCAGGTGGCGGCGGCCCTTCTCCTTCAGTCCTACCTGGATGCGGGGTGCCCGTGAGGCGCCTGGGGAAGGGAATCGGCGCCGCGATTCTGGCGTCCATCGCCGCAGGGGGCGCGGCCGTCTCGTTCCTGGCCTGGGACTGGCATCGGCCCTATCGGCGCGCGGCGGGGGAGGTCCGGGTCGCCGTCTCCAGGGGCGACCGGGCCGGGGACGTCGTGGAGGCCCTCCACGAAAAGGGCCTCGTGAGCAACCGGGTCTCCTTCAAGCTCGCCTTCGTCCTCTACGGCAACCCGCGCAAGCTCCGGCCGGGAACCTACCGATTTGACCGGCCCCTGTCGCCTCTCGAGATCATCGGAAAACTGAACCGGGGAGAGGTGGAGCTGACCCGGGTGACGATCCCCGAGGGGTTGAGGGCCGACGAAGTGATCGAACTCCTCGCCAAGGGCGGGCTCGGCTCCGAAGATGCGTTCCGACGGGCCGTCCAGGATCCTCGCCCCATCCTGGACCTGGACCCGAGGGCCCTGGACCTGGAAGGCTACCTCTTTCCCGAAACCTATCTGCTGGATCCCGGATTGAGCGAGAAGGCCGTGGTCCTCGTCCTGGTCCGCTCCTTCCGTTCCTGGTGGGCCTCGGCCGCAGGTCCGGGGCGGGATCGGGGCCTCAGGGAGGTCGTGACCCTCGCCTCCCTGGTGGAGGAGGAGACCGCCTCCGCTCCCGAACGTCCGCTCATCGCCGGCGTCTTCGAGAACCGGCTCCGGCTGGGCATGGCCCTGCAGACCGATCCTTCGGTGGTGTACGCGCTGAGCCTGGCCGGCCGCTACTCGGGAACCCTCCGCCGGGAGGACCTCGCCTTTGAAAGTCCGTACAACACCTATCGGCACGCGGGGTTGCCGCCCGGCCCCATCTGCAGTCCGGGGCGTGCGTCCCTGGAGGCCGTTCTGAGTCCCCAGGCCTCCCCGTACCTCTACTTCGTGAGCCGAAACGACGGCACCCACGCCTTCTCTCGCACTCTGGAGGAGCACAACCGGTGGGTGGCGCGGACCCGCCGGGGGCGGTCGGCCGGGGGCCGTTGATGGACGGGATCCGGTTCGTTCTGGTGCGAAGCCGTTCGCCGGGCAACGTGGGGGCCGTGGCCCGGGCCATGAAGAACTTTGGCTTGTGGGACCTCGTTCTCGTGGATCCCCGCCTTCACCGGAGCGGAGATGCTCCCGACGCCCCCCCCTACTTCGAAACCGAGTCCCGGCGCATGGCCTGGCACGCAACGGATCTTCTGGAAAGGGCACGTGCGGTGGGCACCCTCGGGGAAGCCGTCGCCGAATGCTCGATCGTCCTCGCCACGGCGCCGCGGGGCGCGCCGCGGATGGACAACATGGACCCCGAGCGGGCCGCGGAGAGCCTGGCCGCTTCGGCCTCCCGCGGCGCGGCCCTCGTCTTCGGCTCCGAATCCTCGGGTCTGACGCGCGAAGAACTCTCCCTGTGTTCGGGCGTGGTGGTGATCCCCACGGACCCCTCCTACCGGGACCTCAACGTAGCCCAGAGCGCGGTGATCCTGGCCTACCTCATCCAAAAGGCCCTGGTCGGGGCCAGGCCGGCCCCTCCCGCGTCCGCCGAGGTCTCCACCCACGCGGATCGGGAAAGGCTGGCGTCCATGGTCCTGGAAGTCGGCCGGCGATCGGGATTTTTGATCCGGGGCGATGAGCCCGCCGGGCGGGAGCTGAGGGCCCTCATCCACCGTGTGGGGTTGAACCGCCGGGACACGGAGATCCTGCGGAGCCTGTTCCGAAGGATTCGAGGGCGGCGGGTGGGCGACGATCCGGCCGAATCGGAGGGCGGAGGCCACCAGACCTAGGCCGAGCGGAAAAGAGAGGGAGCGTCCATCTCCGGGGGGCGGGGAAGCCCGAGGTGCTCCAGGAGCGTGGGAGCCACCGAGGCGAGGCCGAAGTCCCCGTCCCTTCGGAGCTCCACCGGGTTGTTCGAAAGCCAGAGAAAGGGGACCGGGTTCGTCGTGTGGGCCGTGTGGATGTGGACTCCATCCGGCTCGCGCATGGTCTCCAGGTTTCCGTGGTCCGCCGTGAGGGCCACGGCGCCGCCCAGGTCAAGAACCTTCTCCAGCACGCGGCCCATGCACCGGTCCACCGTCCGCGCCGCCTCGCAGGCGGCCTCGAAATCCCCCGTGTGGCCCACCATGTCTGGGTTGGCGAAGTTCAGGAGGAGAAAGTCGTACCCGCGGTCCAGAGCGGAGAGGAGAGCTTCGGTCACCCCGGGCGCGCTCATGGAGGGCTGCAAGTCGTAGGTGGCGATCTTCGGGGACGGAACCAGGATGCGGTCCTCGCCGGGAAACGGCGCCTCCCGGCCCCCACTGAAGAAGAAGGTCACGTGGGCGTACTTTTCGGTCTCGGCGATGCGCAACTGGCGCAGTCCGGCATTGGCCAACACCTCCCCGAGCGTGTTGGACGGGATGTCCCGCTCGAAGGCCACCGGGAATGGGAAGTCCCTGTGGTATCGGGTCAGGGTGGAAAAGGCGCTCAAGCGGGGCGGCGCGGTCCGAGGGAAATCGGAGAAACCGGGTTCGGCCAGGGCCCTGCACAACTGGCGGGCGCGGTCCGCGCGAAAGTTGAAGAAGAAGACGGCGTCCCCGTCCCGGATGGTTCCGTAAGGACAGGGCAAAACGATGGGCCGGATGAACTCGTCCGTGACGCCCGATGCGTAACTGGCGCGGACGGCCCCTTCGGCGTCCTCCCAGCGGCTTCCCTCCCCGAGGGTGTAGGCGCGGTACGCCACTTCGGTGCGCTCCCAGCGCCGGTCACGGTCCATGGCGTAATACCGCCCCGTGACCGTGGCGAGGGCCCCGATCCCCTCCGCCTCCAGGAACCTGCGAACCTCGGCGATATGGCCGAGCCCGCTCGTCGGAGGCACGTCCCGGCCGTCGGTGATGGCGTGGATGGCGACGCGGTCCGTGCCCTCGCGGCCCGCAAGGGTCACGAGGGCCTTCAGGTGGTCCACATGGCTGTGGACGCCTCCGTCGGACACGAGTCCCACCAAATGCAGGGTGCCCCCCCGGGAGGCCCGGCAGACATCCTTCAGGACCGGGTTCCGAAAAAAGCTCCCGTCCCGGATGGCCCGGCTGATGCGCGGGAGATCCTGATAGATCACCCGTCCCGCGCCCAGGGTGAGGTGGCCCACCTCGGAATTTCCGATCTGCCCCTCGGGAAGGCCCACCGCCTCCCCCGAGGCGCGCAAGGGGCGCCAGGGGAAGCGCTCGAGCCAAGCCGGAAAGTTCCGCAGGCCCGAACGGGTCACGGCGTTGAAGGCCTGGTCCTCGGCCAGTCCCCATCCGTCGAGGACGGCCAGCAGGAGGGGGCCCCGGGTCAGGCGTGCCATGGGACCCCTTGATAAAACACCGGGCTGGGTTCGTGGATCTCTTGGAGGAGTTCGTCCCGGAAGTTCGGCGAAAGGGTGTCCCAGCGCTGGCAGGTGGGGCAGAAATCCCGCCATTCGGGCGATACCTGACCGCACCCCGAGCACGTGTAGTTGAGTTCGAAGGGGTTGAGAACTCGGATCACTTCGCGGTAATGGGAACAGGCCTTGGGCGCGTCGCCCTTTCGCTCCCGAATGCGCCCCAGGTAGTATTCGAGGAGCCCGGACTGGCGGACGTTTCCTTGGATTTCCCGGAACAGGGTTTCGGCCCGGTCCAGCACTTCCAGCTTGTAGTAGAAGCGGCCGAGGAGAAATTTGGGAAGCACCTTCCGGTCCGTCGTCTGGATGAGGTTCTGGTACTGGCGAACGGCGCCCTCCGGGTCCCCCTTGTCCAGAAAGAGCTGCTCCATGGCCAGCAGGCACATGGGGGAGGCGTTCTTTCGGTACCCGTCCAGGTACACTTCGACGGCCGTCTCCTCCTGTCCGCTCAACAGGTACGCCTCGGCCAGCTTGAGATAGGTCGCCTGGAAGGCCGGGAACTTGCGGCGCAGCTTCTCCAACTGAGTCACCGCATCCTTGTACTTCTCCTGGTTCAACAGGTCGGCCCCGATCTGGTACATGAGGCCGGCGGTGAAGGGGGCGTCGTCGGCCCGCTCTTCCTCCAGGACCCGGGCGCTCCCGATGTGCTCCTGGATCTCGAGCGCCTTTTTCCAGTTGGTCTCCCGGATGTACAGAGTTCGGAGCAGGCGAAGCGCCTTCAGGGCCCGGCGGGGCTGGATGCGCAGAATCGAGGCGAGATGGCGCTTGGCTTCCTCGTGGTCCTGAAGAAGCAGGGCGTCCTCGGTGAGCGCGTAGAGAGTGGCCACGTCATCGGGGCGGATCGACAGGGCCTGCCTGTGAAAGGAAAGCGCCTCCTGGGGCCTCCCGGCGGCCCTCAGCGCGTCCCCCAGCTTGAGGAGGGCCGGCAGGTATTCGGGAGACGTCTCCAGCGCTCGCTGGAAATGTGTGATGGCCTCGAGGGGGCGGCTTCCCAAGGCCGCGTCAAGACCCTTGAGGTAGTACTCCTCCGCGGCCCGTTCGTTTTGGCGCCTCAAACCCTCGATCCAGCGCCGCACCCACTGGACGACCCCCGTACCGGCCAGCCAGAGGGTGAAGGCGATGAAGCCCGCGAGAAAGGCCAGCGCGAGGACCCAGGCCGTGGGGACTTCCACTCCGAGGAGATTGAAGGGCTGGGCGAGGACGGGCCCGTTGAGGGACACGACCCCCACCATCAGGGCCATGGTAAGGATCAGGAATCCTGTAACGAGCGCGGTCTTCAGGCGCATGACGCCCCTTCACTCGATGAGTCCGCGATCTTGAAGGTCCTGGCACGCCACGCAGTGGCGGGCCCAGGGCACGGCTTCCAGACGCTTCTTCTGGATCGGCTCGCCGCAATTCTTGCACTCCCCGAACCCCCCCGTCCGGATCTCGCGAAGGGCCTCGTCGATGAGGCGCATGGTTCGGCGGTCCGCGTCCGACAGGGAGTACCAAAACTCCTTGTTGTAGTTGACCGATGCCTCGTCCGCCGAGTCCAGGGCGCCGTCCGCGCCCGCGTCGCCGCTCCTCATGAGTTTGTCCTGGTAGGCCTTTTGGAGCTCCCTTCGCTTGTCCTGGAGCCGTTTTTCGAAGTGCTTCAGGGTCCTCTTGTCCATGGCGACTCCTCCGGTCTCCTATTTGGCGTAGGCCCTTCCCGTGGAGGCGGCGAAGGCTCTGTAGATCTGCTCCGTGAGGACGAGCAGGGCCATCTCGTGCGGCAGGGTCATGGGGGAGAGGGAAAGGACCCGTTCGGAGGCACGAAGAACGCTCTCGTCGAGGCCGTGGGGTCCGCCCACCAGGAACGACACCCTCTTCCCCCGATCCTTGTATTCTCCGAGCAGGCGGGCGAAGGCGGGACTGTCCAGGAGACGGCCACCGGCGTCGAGGGCCACCCGAGCGGTGTCCTCCGAAGCCCGCTCCACAAGGCGTCGTCCCTCCTCGCGGCGGACTTGGCGCGGCTCCACCCGCCTCGAAGCGGGGACGGCGTCCATGCGCAGGCGCCACTCCCCCCCCACCATGGAGACGTAGCGGGATACCCCTCTCGCGATGTTCGCATCGGCGATCCGGCCCACGTGAACCACCCGTATCTCCCACATACCTAAACCGGCCTATCTTACCCTAAGTTTCGGAGCGCCTCAAATGGGCCCACAGAGCCTTGCGGCTGATTCCCAGCCACCGCGCGGCCCGGGTCCGGTTCCCGGAGGTCCGAGCCAGGACGAAGCGGATGTACGCATCCTTCAATTCCTCCAAAGTCAGCCTCCTCCGGAGGGCGTCCGCGGCTGGAGGCTCGGCCATCCAGAATTCGGCGGGCAGGTCCTCGGGAACGAGGAGCGTTCCTCCGGAGAGCGCCAGGCCCTCCATGCACCGCGCCAGCTCCCGGAGGTTTCCGGGCCAGGGCCGTTTGGACAGCGCCTCGATGAGGGAGGGGGCCATTTCGGGGACGGAGCGTCCCGACTGGCGGCAAGCCGCCCGGAGAAAATGGCGGGCCAGGAGCGGGATGTCCCCGGTCCTCTCCCCCAGGGCGGGAAGGTGGATTCGAAGGACGTCCAGCCGGAAGAGCAAGTCCTGCCGCAACTGCCCTCGGGCAACCAGCAGTTCCGGGGGCTCCGAGAAGGCCGCGAGAACCCTCGCCTGGCAGGTCAACCGGCGCCCCCCCCCGATTCGCTGGAAGGGGCTTCCCTCAAGGATTCGGAGAAGGGCCGCCTGCTTGTCCGGCGCGAGCCACTCCACCCCGGAAAGGCAGAGGGTCCCCGTTCCAGATTCCTCGAAGATGCCCGCGCGGGGGGCCACGCCCGTTGCGGCCCCCCTCTCCACTCCGAAAAACTCCGCCTCCAGGAGCGAGGAGGGCACTCCGGGGGCGTGCCATTCGGTGAAGGTGCCTGGCTTGGGGAGTCGCAGATCGTGGATGTAGCGGGCCAGGCGGCTCTTTCCGCTCCCCGTGGGTCCCACCAGGAGGACGGGCCCCGGTGCGGAGGCGGCCTTCTCGGCGAGGGCCAGGGCGGCCCGAAAGGCGGGATCCCTGCCGAGGGGGCGCCGGGAGGGTCTCATGGGGAGATCCGGGGGGCGTCCATCCAGATGCGTTCCAGGTCGTAGTATCCGCGCTTTTCGGACAGGAAGAGGTGGACGATGAAGTGTCCGTAATCCATGAGCACCCACTGGGCCGCGGTCACCCCCTCCACGTGGTGGGGTTTCAAGCCGGCCTTCGCCTTCAGGACCTCCGCAAGGTCCCTGGCCATGGCCTGCACCTGCCGGGTGTTGGTTCCATGGGCCAGGATGAAGTAGTCCGTCATGGTGGTCAGGGGGCGGAGATCGAGGATCACCGGCTCCCCGGCCTTTCCGTCCTCCAGGCACTCCACCACCAGCTTCAGGATCTCCATGTCCTCTCGTGTCAAGAACGCCTCCCACGGACCATGCGCGGGCGCAAGGTCTCGTACAGCCCCTCACGGACAATGTAGCGGGCGACCGGGGCCGGCGCCCACCCCTTCAGGCTCTCTCCCCGGGCCGCGCGGGCCCGGACCTCGGTGGAGCTGATCTCCGACGGCCGGACGTCCGCCACCAGCACGCGCTCTCTCCAGGTGGAGGGAACGGATGCGCGGAGGTCCACGCCGGGGCGGGGAACCGCCACGAGGCGGCACGTCTCCAGGAGAAAGCGATGGCGCCACCAGCGCGGAAAGGAGGCCAGGCTGTCGGCCCCGAGCACGAGGAAGATCTCGGCCTCGGGCACCCTGTTCATCAGGAGTTCAACCGTGTCGGCCGTGTACGAGGTCCCCCCTCGCTCCAGTTCCGCCGTCTCCAAGCTCCAATCGGTTCTTCCCGACAGGGCGAGGGCCACCATGGCCGCCCGGTGGTACCCGGACGCCTCCGGCGGCCGGAGCTTGAGCGGCTGGCGGGAGCAGGGGACGAAAAGTACGGAATCGAGCCGCGCCCGGCTCTGGGCGATGCGAGCCACGCGGAGATGGCCGAAATGAGGGGGATCGAAGGTGCCCCCCAGGAGACCCAGCCTCACGGCTCGTCCTCCGTGAGAAGTCGAAAGGCGCGCCCCAAAAGGGCTTCCAGGCCCTCGTGCGTGGCGGCGGAAATCCGGTGGTAGGGCCACCCGCGGTCCTGCGCGTAGGCGCGCAGCGCCGCCTCCCCCTCGGAGTCCGGATGGAGATCCGCCTTCGTCCCCACCAAGATTACGGGCTTCCGGTCCAGCCCCGCGCCGTAGGCTTTCAGCTCCTTCTCGACGGTTTGGACGCGGTCGGCGGGTGGAGAAACGGGGTCCGCGAGGTCCACCAGGTGGAGAAGGACCTGGGTCCGCTCCACGTGCTTGAGAAACTGGTCCCCGAGGCCCAGCCCCTGGTGGGCTCCCTCGATCAGACCGGGAATGTCCGCCACGACGAAGGAGCGGTGCCGGGTCCACTCCACGACGCCCAGGATGGGCGAGAGCGTGGTGAATGGATAGGGCGCGATCTTCGGGCGGGCGTTGGACACGGCCGAGAGAAAGGTGGACTTTCCCGCATTGGGAAGGCCCACGAGCCCCACGTCCGCCAGGAGCTTGAGTTCGAGGCGGAGCCATCGCGCTTCGCCCTCCCCGCCGGGCTCGAACTCTCGGGGGGCCTGGTGGGTGGATGTCTTGAAGCGCGCGTTGCCGCGGCCGGCCTTCCCGCCTTGGGCCGCCACGAACCGCTGGCCGCGCTCCACCAGGTCGCACAACAGAAGGCCGTCCTCCTCGGAATAGACGGCCGTTCCCAGAGGGACGTGGATCAGCAGGTCCTTCCCCCGGCGTCCGGTCTTGAGAGCACCCTGCCCGTGGGCGCCTTTTTCGGCCTGGAATTTGCGCTTGTATCGAAAGGCAATCAGGGTGCGGACCTGCGGTTTGGCCACGAGAATCACGTGTCCCCCGCGGCCCCCGTCCCCGCCGTCGGGACCACCCCTGGGTACGAATTTTTCCCTTCGGAAGCTAACGCAACCCGATCCGCCGCGCCCCGCTTCTACGAATATTCTGGCGGAATCGAGAAACATGCCCCGGAGTTCAGGGCGTCAAGATGTCGACGAACAACCCCAGACGGCCACGGTGGCGGAAGGAGACCACGCCGTCCGCCAAGGCGAAAAGGGTGTCGTCCGTGCCCCGGCCAACCTGGATCCCAGGCTTGTACGGGGTCCCGCGCTGCCGGACGAGGATCGTCCCGGCCTTGACGGTCTGGCCGCCGAAACGCTTCACGCCCAGGCGCTGGGCGTTGCTGTCCCGTCCGTTGCGGGAACTTCCCTGGCCTTTCTTGTGAGCCATGGTCCTATCTCCCTCAGTCCTTGCCGATGGCGAGGATTTCTACCTGCGTGAACGGCTGGCGGTGACCGTAGATCTTCTTGTACTGTTTGCGGCGCTTCTTGTGGAACACGAGGACCTTCCGGAACTTGCCCTCGCCCAGCACCTTTCCGCTCACCCGGTAGGACCCGGCCTCGGCCGCGGTCCACACGCTTTCTCCGTCCACCACGAGGAGGGGCTTAAAGGAGACTTCCGCCCCCTCTTCGACGCCGAGGCGCTCGAGCTTCACCCTGTCTCCAGCGGTCACCCTATGCTGTTTTCCACCGCTCTCAATGATCGCGTACATCCGCACCTCCGGATCGACCGAACTCGTATATTAAACCTAACCCCTTGTCCTGTCAAGCTCTTGCGCCTGGAAAGGGGGGGCGCGAGACGCGGGCCGGGCTCAGCGCTTCGCCCAGCGGGTGGAGGGCGCCTCGGGAGGCGGCCACCCGGAGGGCGTCCAGGGTCCAGGGCGGGAACCCCGGCTCCGGGTCGGACAGGATGGACCGGACCGTCTCGTCGAGGGAGGGTGGGCTGGGTTCTCGGAGGGATGGGGAGGCGGCCGAAACCACCGCCTCCGAGAGGGCCAGGAGGGATCCCATGGGAGAAAACCCGCGGGCGCCCAGGGGATAGCCCCCCCCACCCAGACGTTCGTGGTGCTCCTCCAGGATCCTCGCCGTCCAGGGAAGCCCCAACATCTCCGCGAGGCGGACCCCCTCCTGAACGTGGCGCGCGAGACGGGCTATGTGTCTTGGCAGGGGGGGACGATGCCGGCAAAGGAGGGACCAGGAGATTCTGAGCTTGCCGATGTCATGCAAGAGCGCCGCGCTGCGGAGCGGGCCCGAGACCACCTCTCCCGGCTCGAAGGGCTGGCGAATGCTGCGTCCACCGATGGTTTCGAGGAGGGCGCGGCAGAGGGTCTCCACGTGTCGGGAGTGCCCGGGCAGGAGGTAGCGATCCCTCGCCTCCGATTGTTCCGCCAGCGACAGGATCCAGGACCCCTCCCGATCCAGGTCGTCCAGGATGGACTGTTCCTGGAACCCCCCGTGGCGCTGGGTGTGGAGGTGGCCGAGCATGCGCACCAGGTCTTCCACGAGACGGCGCTTGGAGGCGGTCTTCCGCCAATACCGGAGGGCGGCGAAGGACCTCTTCAGATGGTCGAGGGCCCCGGCATGGTCCCCGCGGGCCATCTCGATTCGTGCGAGGAGCCAGTGGGCTTCGGGAAGGAACCCTCTGGAGAGATGGACGGAAAACCCCGGGTCGCGGAGGAGGCCCAGGATGCCGAGGGCCAGGGTGGAGGCGGAGTCGAGGCGGCCTCGCTCGAGGGCGAGTTCGGCCAGGCTGAGCTGGCAGCGCAGGCGCACCTGGAGCGAAGTCGAGAGCGCCTGCGCCGTCCGGATTTCGCGCTCGGCGCGGTCCAGGTCGCTGCCGATCGTTCCTCCTTCGCGCGCCTCCTGGAGGATCGCGTCCGCCAGGCCGATGCGTCGCAAGGCCGCCAGTTCCCCCGCCGTGGAGCGGTCCCAGGCCATCGTGAGGTCCGCATCCGGGGTGCCCAGGGAGAGGCTGTGCCCATAGGCTCGGGCGGCTTGGTCGAACCTCCCTCGGCACGCCTGGAGGGCAGCGTGGGCGGCCGCCCATGCCCCCTGCGCCGGATGGGACGCGGGGAGGGTCTTGCACCGCGCTCTGGCCACCCGAAGCCGTTCGAGGGCCTCCTCCAGCTCGTCCGCCTCCGCGTGGGTGCGCGCCAGCCAGATGGCGCAGTACGCGCGGGCTTCTCGGCGAGGGCCAAGGGCCGGGTGTTCATCCAGGGCCTCGAAGACCTCCTCGGCCCCCGTTTCATCTCCCCGTTCGTAGAGAAGGCAGGCGTATCGAAACGCGCCTTCCGGAAAAGCCCCCTCCAGGCGTGGATTTCTCAGTTCCTCCAGGAGGTCCGCCGTCGTCGCCTCCACCCTCTTCCAGGTGTCGGCCGGCGCCGTCGGCAAGGCGGGCAGGGAAACCAGCCACTCTCCCAAGGGGGTAGCTGGGTCCACGGCACTCAAAGGGTTCGGCCTCATGAAGCGATTATAAACCCGTCGTCCCGCGTTCTCCCGGTTTGACCCGGTCCTGGACCGCCTCTAGAATGGGACGAAGATGAGCGGCGACCCCCTGCTGTCCGTTTCGGGATTGTCGAAGCGCCTCTCGGGACGGGCCGTCCTGCGGGAGGTGAACCTGAACCTCCTTCCGGGCCAGCTCACCCTTCTCCTGGGACCCAACGGGGCAGGAAAGACCACCCTCACGAGAATTCTCACCACCCTTTCCAGGCCGGGCCGGGGCGTCCTGACCTTTCGGGGATCGCGCACGACCGAGAGCACCCGCGTCCGGCTCCGGGCCGAACTGGGGTACATCTCCCACCAGACCTTCCTTTACGCCCACCTCACGGCCGAGGAGAACCTGCTCTTTTTCGCGCGGCTCTACGGTGTCCCTGATCCCGCCTCCCGAGCGGCGGCTCTTCTGGAGGAAGTGGGTCTGGCCGGGGTCAAGGACCGGGTGGTGGGCACCTTCTCGCGCGGGATGCAGCAGCGCCTGTCCCTGGCCCGGGTCCTCCTGCCGGATCCTTCCCTCCTGATCCTGGACGAGCCGTACGCGGGCCTGGACCCCGAAGGCAGTCGCAGGCTGACGGGATTGATGGCCTCCCTGAAGGCCCGGCACCGGGCCCTGCTTCTCGTCACGCACGAGATGGAAGACTGTCTTCCCATTGCGGACCGGGTGGTCATCCTGCACAGGGGGGCGGTGGCCTGGGAGGGGCCCGCCGAAGGCCTCACCGTCGAGGGGTTGAAGGCGCGTTATTTCGAAACCACGGGCGAGGGAGGCCCCTCGTGAGGTTCATCAAGGTGGTGGCTGTCCTCTTTTTGAAGGACTTCCGAGAGGAGCTCCGGCGGAAGGAGGATGTGGCGGCCTCCTTCCTTTTCGCACTCCTGTCGCTCGTTCTTTTCGCGTTCGCCCTGGACCCGACGCGGGTGGACCTCAACGAGACGGGAAGCGGGCTTCTCTGGCTGGTGGTCCTCTTCGCCGGCAGCCTCTTCATGAGCGGGTCCTTCCGGAAGGAGACGGAAAACGGGACGCTCTACGCCCTCCTTCTCAGCCCCTGCGACCGTGGGGCTCTGTACGTCGGCAAGTTCCTGCTCAACTTTCTCTTCCTCCTGGCCCTCGAGGCCCTCCTCCTCCTCTTCGCCTACCTTCTTCTCGACTTCCGGGTATCCGACGGCCTGCCGGCTCTGGGCGCCGTCTGGGCCCTGGTGACCTTCGGCTACGCGGCCGTGGGCACCTTGTTCTCCGCCCTCCTGGCCCAGGTCCGGGGAGGGCACGTGATCTTCCCCATCCTCCTCTTCCCCATCCTCGTTCCCCTGGTCATCGCGGCGGCGACCTTGACGGAGCAGGCGCTTTCCCCCGGCTTTTCCTGGGGGAACCAGTGGTTGAGGCTCGTGGGGCTCTTTGATATCCTTTTTTTCACGGCATCCGTCTTCCTGTTCGAGTTCGCCGTGGAGGAGTGAGCGCGTGCCCCATCGACGCTGGAGCATCCTATTGTGGTCCCTTGCCCTGGCCGCCAATTCGGCGGCCCTCTACATGGTGTTTCTTTACGCCCCGGTGGAAGTACAGATGGGGGCGGTTCAAAAAATCTTCTATTACCACGTTCCCTCGGCCATCGCCTGCTACGTCCTCCTGTTCCTCGCCTTCCTCTTCAGCGCCCTCTACCTGTGGAGGGAGGAGCCGCTGTATGACCACCTGGCCCACTCGGCCGCGGAAGTGGGGTGGGTCTTCATCACCCTGGTCCTGGTGACGGGCCCCATCTGGGGTCACTCGGCCTGGGGGAAGTGGTGGGTGTGGGAGCCTCGCCTCACCTCGTTCTTGATTCTCTGGCTCACCTACAGCGCCTACTTCCTGCTCCGCCTCTTCAGCCGAGGGGATGCCCGCGCGGCCAAGATCGCGGCCGTGGTGGCCATCGTCGCGTTCTTCGACGTGCCGATCGTGCACAAGGCCATCAGCTGGTGGGGCTCCATCGTCCATCCCCGCAAGGTCGTACTGGAGCCGGCCATGCGTTGGACCTTTTTCGCCGGATTGGCCTCGGTCTTTCTCCTGGCGGCGGCCCTCTTCCTCACCCGTTTCGACATCCAGCGGGCGGAGGCGTTGAGGGCCGAAAAGGAGGAATGGGCGTGATCGTCCAGAAGGTGTTGCTCCTCTCGCTTGGGGCCGCGGGAACGCCGGACACGCGGGGAAGCCTGTACTTGGGGTACGGGGCCGTGGCGGCCGTGCTGATCCTGTACGGAGCCTACCTGTTCGCCCGGTGGCGCCGTATCCGGTGAAGGGGGGGCCATGGCGGCCGAAAGTGCTCCGATCGTCACCCTCCTGACGGACTTCGGTTTGCAGGACCCCTGGGTTGGCTCCCTCAAAGGGGTTTTGTGGTCCATCCAGCCGGCCTTCCGGATCGTGGACCTCTGCCACGAGGTGCCGCCCCACGATATCTTCTCCGGGGCGTTCACCCTCTACAGGTCCTATCGAGATTTCCCTCCCTGGACGATCCACCTCTGCGTCGTGGATCCCGGGGTGGGCACCTCCCGGAGACCGATTCTCGTGGTCACGGATGACCGCTATTTCATCGGCCCGGACAACGGGATCTTCTCCTTCGTCTACCAGTTCGAAGCGGCCTTCAAGGTGGTCCACATCACCGCGGACCACTACTTCCGGAAAAAGATCGGCCAGACCTTCCACGGCCGGGACGTCTTCGCGCCCATTGCCGGATGGCTCTCCAAGGGGATCGACTCCTCCCGCTTCGGGGACCCGGTGGACGATTTCGTCCGTCTCCCCGTGCCGGTGGACCGGCGGGTGGGCGAATCCCTCGTGAAGGGGGAAGTCTGCGGCGTGGACCGCTTTGGGAACCTCCTGACCAACGTGCGGGCCGAGACCCTGGCCGAATTGGCCTCCGTCTCGGGACGGACGAGGTTCAAGGTCCTCGTGGCGGGCCAGGAGGTGCCCCTCGTGGACTCCGGAGGCT
This sequence comes from Acidobacteriota bacterium, assembly GCA_040752915.1. Classification (NCBI taxonomy): domain Bacteria; kingdom Pseudomonadati; phylum Acidobacteriota; species Acidobacteriota bacterium. The sequence continues at coordinate 5,484 of JBFMHB010000006.1, read as the reverse complement.
ACTCGCAGGAGGCCCCGCTATTCGCCCTCGTGGGGTCCTCGGGCCTCCTCGAGGTGGCCGCGTCCCAGCGGTCCGCCGCCGCGATGCTGGGAATCGAAGGCCGCGGAAAAGAAGTCGGAGTGATGGCCGTTTGAAGCCTTCCGCCGGCGATTTCCTCGCCGCCGTCCTTCCGGTCTGTTTCCGCCCCTACTCTCCGAAGATCTCGGTGCGCCTCGTGACGGGAAAGAAGGGGAACCGGGCGGCCAGGGCCTCCGTGCCTCCCTCCTCGCGATCCAGGAGGGCCATGACGGCCACCACCTCCAGACCGAATTCTTGAGCCTTTTCAATGGCCTTGAGCGTGGACCCTCCGGTGGTCACCACGTCGTCCACGATGATGACCCGCTGGCCGGGTTTCACGGGCCCCTCGATCCACTGCATGGTGCCGTGGCCCTTGGGCTCCTTCCGCACGATGAAGGCGTCGAGCGGAGTCGGACCGCCGTGGGACAGGGCCGCCACGGCCGCCACGATGGGATCGGCGCCCAGGGTCATTCCCCCGATGGCTTCGGCCCGGATCCCCTCACGGGCGATCACCTCCAGAAAGCAGGTGGCCGTGACGCGGGCCCCTTCACTGGTCAGGGTCGTCAGCTTGGAGTCGAAGTAGTACTTGCTGCGTCGACCCGAGGCGAGGAGAAAGTCCCCGATTTTCAGGGACTTCGTCTTGAGAAGTTCCTTGAGCCGTTCACGATGGGCCATGCATCACTCCCGGTCGAAAGGGCGGGGCGGCGGGCGGATCCCGGCCCCTCCGGGTTCGCCCCCCAACACGTCCCGCCGGAACCGTTCCAGGTGGGACCCCTCCCAGGTGAGTTTGCCACAGCAGGCGCAGCACGAGAACCGGCGATGGGTCAAAAAAGTGTAGGGCGGCACCCGGCCCAGGACCTCCCTGCGATCCACGTCGAGCATCGGAGCGCCGCAGTCCAGGCACAGCGGCGGGGAGTTTTCCGGAAGCGGGCCAAGGGCCTTGACCACGTTCCGAAGCTGTTCCGCGGGGGAGTCCGAGGAGGGGTCCAGGGCACGCACCCCCCGTCGGGCGGATCGGGCCAGGAGGGGGCGGTCCCGGGTCAGAAGTACCGCCCCCGTGCGTCGGGCCTCCTCGAGAAGCCAGTCGTCTGAGGCGTCCCGGGCATAGCCGGTGGGCACGCCCAGGAGCCGGAGGTACCGGGCCAGCTTCCCCACCATGGCGTCGCACAGGGTCCTCCAGGGAGGCGGGGGTGTGTCGCCCAGCCACGCGGCCGCTTCAGGGCCGTAAGCTCCGCCCGGAAGGTGGACCACGAGATCGGGAAGGTGAAAACACGCGACGGGTCCAGGGACGGCCTGGACCAGCGCGAGGTAGGGTTCGGAGCCGGGGCCGTGGCGCACGGCCCTCACGAGGCGGGGGTGGAGACCTCCGGCCTGAAGGGCGGAGGTCCATGCGGGAAGGTCGGAAAAGGGACAACAGAGGCAGAAGCGGCCGCGGGGTGTCAGGTTCCGGCGGGCCGCCGACACGATTTCCATGGGGTCGGCGGACCCCTGCTGACGCGCGCGCGCCCGTGCGGGATCGGGGTGGGCCCGGCCCGAACGCACGGGGAAGTAGGGCGGATTGGAGACGACGAGAGAGAAGGCCCCCCCCGTCAACGTTCCTGGACACCGGAGGTCCCCGTTGACCACCAAAGACCGGTCGGACCACCCGTTCTCCTCGAAGTTCCGGGCGGCCAGGCGGGCCATCTCGAGGTCGATCTCCACCCCCACCAGTCGGCGCGGGTGGTGGCGGTGTCCGAGGAGGAGGAGGAGGATCCCGGTGCCCGTTCCGAGGTCGAGCACGTCCTCCCCCTCCCGGACCCAGGCGAATCCGGAGAGGAGGACCGAATCCACAGTGAAGCGAAACCCCCGGGCGGGCTGATGCACCCGGAGCGCGCCCCGAAGGAAGGGAGTGACGGTGGTGTCCATCACCGGGGGCGGCGGGCGGCTTTGCCCCCGGCTACCGGTTTCCGCTTCGCCGGGGCCTCCTCCGCCCGGTTGATGACCGCCGCGGCGTAACCCGCCGAAAAGCCCGCATCCACATTGACCACCACGAGACCCGGCACGCAGGACGCGAGCATGGCAAAGAGGGGAGTCTTGCCGGAATCCTGGACGCCGTACCCGATGGAGGTGGGCACCCCGATGACGAGGGCGCCCGTGAGCCCCGCCACCACGGAAGGGAGCGCACCTTCCATGCCCGCCACCGCCACCACCGCCCTGGCCTTCCCGAGGGAGGGGAGAAGGGCGGTCACCCGGTGAAGTCCCGCCACCCCCACGTCGGGGTGCAGTTCGGCCCGCGCTCCCAAATACCGGGCGGTGAGAAAGGCCTCCTCGGCCACGGGGGCATCGCTCGACCCCCCCGAAACCACCACGACGGAGCCCTCTCCTTCCCCGGGGGCGGGACCCAGATACCCGAGCCGCGAACGCGGATGGTAGACGAAGCCCGGAACCGCCCTTTTCACGGCGCGGGCCTTCGCTCCATCCAGGCGGGTCACGAGGGCCGGGACCGACCGCTCTCGAAAGGACTGGAGGATCCGAGCCACCTCGCCGGCGGTCTTGCCCTCGCCGAAGATCGCCTCGGGGAATCCTCGGCGGAGCAGGCGATGGTGATCGATGCGGGCGAACCCCAGGTCCTCGTAGGGGAGGTGGGAGACCCGAGAAAGGGCCTCCTCCGGGGTCATCGCCCCTTTGCGGACCGCTTCGAAAACCTCCAACCAACGATCACGGTTCATGGCATTCCAATACGAGCACGGTCAAGTCGTCGGCCTGCCGCGCCTCGCCCTGGAAGCGGGCCACATCATCGAGGATCAGTCCCACCATGTCCTCGGCCGCCAGGTGTCCCCGGCCGGCTACCCGCTCCTGGAGCCTGTCCAGACCGTACTCTTCGCAATCCCGATTCATGGCTTCGGTGACCCCGTCCGTGTACAGGAGAAGCTTCTCGCCGGGACGAATCGTCATCCGGACGTCCTTCAGGCTCGAAAGGAAGGCCTCGTCGGGCATGAGGCCCAGCACGAGCCCGCGCGGGGTAAGCACCCTGGCCTCGCCGGGCCTGACCAGGAGCGGCGGATTGTGACCCGCCGACACGAGGCGGACCTCCCGGGAGTCCGGGTCGAGGATCACGGCGATGAGCGTGAGGAAGATGCCGGGCTCGGACTGAGACCGGAAGAGGCGGTTCAGACGTCGGAGAATCTCGAGGTGTCCGCTTTCGCTCAGCGTGATCGCGTGGAGGAGGCCCTTGGTCATGGTCATGTAGAAGGCCGCCTTGACGCCCTTGCCCGATATGTCCCCGAGGAGCAGGAGCCACTTCCCTCCGGGAAGGGGAAGGAAATCGAAGTAGTCCCCGCCCACTTCCATGGCCGGCACGCAGGCCGTGGCCAGGGAGAAGCCCGGAATGGCGGGGCGCACCTTCGGGAGGAAGCGCTCCTGCAGGCCCTTGGCGATTTCCAACTCGCGGGCGAACCGCTCCCGCTCCCTGAGGCGGATGAGGTACTCCGGCTCGTAGGCCCGTATCCCCGCCGCGGGTCTTCCGAAGAGGGCCACGTAGGCCAGGCCCGCCACCCCCGCCACGAGAAGGCCGGCGCCGACCCAACCCTGGACAAGGATCGATGGGGCATGGGCCGTCAAGAGCAGGGTCACGTTCGAAAAGGCCGCCGGCAGGTACAGAACGATCAGGGCCGCCACGATCCCGCTCGACTCCATCCCCAGGAAGAAGGCGAGGCCCGTCAAGAAGGCCGCTCCGTAGCCGATGAGCGGAGGGCCGTAGGGGAGGAGGGGTTCGACGGCCAGGGCGAAGAGGGCCGAGAAGACGGCCCCCGCCGGAAGGCCCGAAAGGCGGGAACGGACCAGGGGGTAGATCACGCCGAGGAAGGCCGCGGCGAGGAGAAAGGCGGCAGGCAGAGGGCCCAGGAGGGCGTTGCCAACGAGCCCCCCGGGAAAGCGCAAATTGGAGAAGTTGAGGCTCACGGGCATGAAGGTGATCAAGGGAGAGTTCAAGCCGAGGGCGGCCGCGTGGATCAGGCACGGGATGGCCAGGAGGATGAGCCCCAGGGAGCCGGCCCAGAGCAGGTCCCTCGCCGTTTCCCGGACGGTCATGTGGCCGTCCAGGAGGAGGTCGGCGCAGCGCAGTTTCTCGCCGAAGGACTGGCGGAGAAAGGACTCCACGACGGTCCAGAGAAGGCCGAAGAGAAGTGCCGAGAGGAGACTCACGAGGGCGGCTCCGAGCAGGGTTTCCAACAGCCCGCCCGAAGGAGAACTCACGATGCGCAGGAAGGTGAGCATTCCCGCGATGAGGGCCACCTTTTGGGCGTGCCGCAGGTCCACCTCGTCCCGCCGGAGCTTCTGAATGAGGAAGAAGAGAGTGGCAAGGGCCAGGAAGAACCACACGCCTCCTGAAAGGAGCGGCGCGATGAGATTTTTTAGCAGGCCGGGCTGTTCCGGCTCCGCCAGAAGGGGCCTCTTCTCGAAGCTGGTGAGAAAGCCCGACTGCAGCTGGACGGAATAATGGTAGGAGAGTCCCGGGAGCCCTCTGGTGGGTTGTTTCCAGCCGAAATCGAAGGTCTGGCGCCCCTCCTCTTCGCCCGTGCGGGTCGAGGTCAGCGTGAGCTGGCCCACGTCCACCCCCAACACGCGCAGAAGGCGCTGGGCCGCCTCCAGAGCTTCCTCCGGCTGGAGTTTCTGCGGCGCCCGGTCCTTCTTGGGAGGGATCGACAGCGCCAGGATCTGGCCGCCGCTGGACACCTCGGCTTCCAGGAGGGGAGGGCGGGGCTGGAGAGGGTTGAGGTTCTTCCACGGCTCCCGGGCGTACACGCGGTACCCCCACCGCTGGATGGGGACTTCCTTGCTGGTCCAATAGGACGTGGCGCGGAACCCGAAGAGCTCCTGCATCCGCCTCAGGCTGTCCGTGTCGGAGTTCTGGGTCAGGCGGACCTCCAAGGGGCCGGAGGTTTCCAGGAGCCGCGTGGACGTGGCGAGGACCTTTTCCCGGACCGTGGACTCGTCAAACCGGTCCAATCCGAGGGGCGCGTTTACGTCGGGGCTGACGCGGAGGGAGTAGGCCGCCGCGGCGGCCAGGGCCAGAAGTCCCCAAATCCAGGTTCGCCTTCCGCGCTCCCATCGCTCCATGGCGGCCAGCATAGGACACCCCTTTCGGGGGCGCAACGGCGGCCGGTCCATCGTGGACTCCCGGCTCGATGGCCCCTACATTACTGGCGAGCGCCCGGTGGACTTCGGCCAGGACGGTTCGGGGAGGCAGTTCTCCCGCTTGGAGGGCGTGGAATGGAGCATCGGTCGGCGAGAAGGGTCGCGCCTCCGCAGGCCCTCCGGGCCCGGCTGAAGGCGGGGGTTCCCGTGCGGGTACTTGATGTTTCCTCGAGAGGGGTTCAGCTGGAAGTGCCCCTTTCGCTTCCCGTCCGAAGCTCCTGCGAGATCCGGTTCCTCCTGGACCAGGGGGAG